>BNWK01000014.1 GCA_025998775.1 Alphaproteobacteria bacterium
CAGGACAATAGCAACACAAGGCATTATATCGGGAGATTCAGGCGCAAATCCAAAATTACATCCAGAAGTCTTGAAATGGTCAACTTATCTCTGTTGCTCTTATATCATTTTCAGCACGAAAATTTGCTGGAAATATTGCAGACTAAATTTTGCCAACTAATCAGTTAGAAGTCTCCTGACTATAAGCGGAACTCGCCTTTAATGCTGGGTTTGCTCCGCCAATCAGACATGCTATGTCACGCGCTTCCTCCCAAGTTCGCACAGTAATTGAGTCGCCAGGCCACTCTTTAACTGCCAGCAATCCAGCCTCAAAATCCAGACAAATCGTGGGTTCGTCTAGCGTTTTTAGAAGGGACGTTTTGCCCACACCATACGATCCGAAGATTGCCATCTTTACTCCAGTCTGCTGTTTTAGTCGTTCCTCAGCTGATATAATTTTCATTGGTTATTTTCTCCCAAATTAATCTGGAATTTCGTTTTTCCTGGAGTAATTGTTCGTGCTTCCCTAAACAACTCCTGATACTCATAAGGCAGTGCAGAATATTTCCGCTCCTCTATCGAATAAACGACTTTTACAAACAATTTTCTTTGCTCGTTTGAAATACGTTTCACTAACTCCTCCATTTTTTCATTGTCCCAGGTAACCTTTTTCGGAACGTCCGCAACAATCTGAAAAGCACCATCGAAAAATCTCGTTGTGCCAGTATCTTTATTTTCTCTTCGCAAACTGTCTTTCACTGATTCCGAAAAACGTAAATTCAAACCGTCATCGAGTTTTTCTTTCAACTCTTTTGCATGACTTGTTAGTTTCGCAATTTGGTCATGTAGATCCATGAGATCGTACACGTCCAACGCGCTAATTTCCTTTGCGCTTAAAGTTTCCAGTACTGCTAAATTGCTCATATTACCTCCACTATTTGAAAAACGATTTGGGCGATGCCAACTTCGAGAACGCTCAACGATTTTCAGAATTACCTTGAACCTCGCGTACAAAGTCGCTCTGTTTACATTCAAAATTCTGGAAATATCCTGCATGGAATATCTGCGTAACAATTCACAAAGAGTTCGCTGATTCGGTGATAGAAAAAAGAGAATATGATTAAGATCCGTAATCTCAAT
Source organism: Alphaproteobacteria bacterium (assembly GCA_025998775.1). Lineage (GTDB taxonomy): Bacteria > Pseudomonadota > Alphaproteobacteria > UBA3830 > UBA3830 > BNWE01. Next base: position 1,120 of record BNWK01000014.1, read on the forward strand.
TATTCTATCGACATTTATCACTTCTCCGTGATTGCTATGTAGGTCTTCCACGAATTCTTCGGAAACGGAATTCCCACCACGTTTCAAACAAGAATTCATTGCTAAAAGTTTGTTCGAACGTTTCTGGATTACCGCTTCCAAAAAATTATGGAGGCTTCCAAGATTTGAATTGTAATTTTTGATGCTGTTGATAGCGTGGAGCATAAGCTCCTGCTCAATATCATCCATATCCATCGAACGCAGAATTCTCATTTGAAAAAGTTTTCTTGCATATACATGAACTATGGAAATCAACCTCTCATCAAAACCGTCGTAGCTGTTACTCATAAACCTTCGCCCACTAAACATGCGATTATTGTGAGCGAGGTGGAACGAAAAGACACCCACATACCTCCAAAAAGTCCCCCACCTTGTAGGGAAAAAAAACCAATAAAAACAATGCCATTAAAAGAGAGTCCCCCACCATTAAAAAAAAGTCTCCTACTTTTAGGTTTTTTATCCTAATTTTACGTGAGCAGGATTTAATCGATATCCTTTCCAGCGAGCAGTTTCGATAATTGCATTGTTGGATGCTCCAAATTCTTTAGCTGCAATTTTTCTAAAAATTTCGAGTGGTCTTTCGATCTGCACTTTTTTATCTGTTACAACTATTCCTTCGGATGCCAGTAATGCGGTTAGCTCTTTACTACTCAAATAAGGTTTTTCAGAACGATTCATCACATGCGAATTGAAAAGATGTTCCACAAGTATTTCTAGAATAGCATATCGCAATGTTTTCTTTCCGTTCTTGCCTATCTTGTTCGCAACCTTAATGCCGTTAATGAAAGCGCCGTCCTCTTTCATTACAATAAAGAACAAATTTGAATTTTCTTGAGTACAATGATCCTCAAGAAATTTTCGTATGCTCCGAGAGATGGCATCCAATATTTCGGCAACCAAAGTCAACAATTTATTTAGGAGGTTACTCCAGTTTTTTTTTATTCATGTTCATATTCCTTTTCTATACGCAAACACTAAAAACAATTGATTTGAAAAATATTGTTAAAATATTGGGAATTTTAATAAAATATTAATCGCTTCTTGTTCATTCTATCAAACGGATTGCGGATTATAAGGGCAAGTTGATAATTCCTCGGTGAGCACATTACCTTGTGTTGCCATTTTGGATATTGCCATTAAAAGGACGCGGGTCCTCCCAGCCCCTGAGAGAGAGCGGGTGGGCAACCCGCGGCATTTCAATAGCGTCAGACATTTTCAAAACGTTGACCAATAGACCATCGTAAGGACTGAGTGGCCTGATTTATCAGCTACTAGCGCGAATCTTCACATCAAAAATAATTTCAACAAAACACATCAAAAATGGGAATTAAGTACTGAGGCGCAATGAGGTTGTCATGAATTTACTTGCTCTTGATTTAGGATCAACTACCGGATATGCAATTTTGCACAACGATAATATTTGCAGTGGAACGCGCAATTTTAAACAGGTTCGACTTGCAAACGGCGGCCTGCGTTTTTTGCAATTTCGCAATTGGTTGATAGACGTAATCCAAAAATATGAAATCGAGAACGTTTTTTACGAAGACGTTAAACGACATCTTGGCACCGACGCAGCTCACGTCTATGGCGGATATCTCTCTCATTTGGCAGTAGTTTGCGAGGAATTCCAAATTCCATATATGGGACTTCCGGTTGGAGCCATCAAAAAAGCTGCGGCCGGAAAAGGAAATGCAACAAAAGATGAAATGATAAGCGCAGCCGAAGCAAAAGGATTTAAGCCATGCGATCACAACGAGGCAGATGCTCTCGCGATTCTTCTGCTAGCCATTCGCAAATTAAATATGGAATTAAAAGGAAAAGCCACATGCAAATAGAAACATTCAAGACAGAAGACCTAATCGAATACGCTCGAAATCCAAGAAAAAACGATGATGTTGTTGATAAAATGGTCTCGTGTATCAAAGAGTTTGGCTTTCGAATTCCCATTGTTGCTAAAAGTGATGGATCGGTTGTCGATGGTCATCTCCGATTGAAAGCTGCCAAAAAACTTGGCTTGAAAGAAGTGCCTGTCGTAATTGCAGATGATTTAACCGAAACGCAAATCAAAGCTTTTCGTTTGGTCGCGAATCAATCTGCAAATTGGGCTGAATGGGACGACGAATTATTGAAGCTAGAATTGGAAGATCTAAAAAATCTAAATTTCGATCTTGATCTCACTGGATTTGATTTAAATGAGATTGAAAAATTTCTACGAAACGATGACTCAATAAAAGAAGACGATTTCGAAGAATCTATTCCAGATGAAAATATTCCGGTGATCAGTAAAGTTGGAGACCTATGGATTCTCGGAGAACATCGTTTGCTTTGTGGCGATTCAACAAAAATAGAAGATTTTCAAAAATTGCTTGGCTCAGAAGTCGCTGACATGACTTTTACGGATCCTCCATATAATGTCGATTACGATCAGAACGGCAAAAATAAAATTTTGAACGATAATTTAGGAACAGAGTTCGACGGATTTCTCGAAAAAATTTGCACGAATATTCTTAATCACACAAAAGGGATTATCTACATTTTTATGTCGATCTCCGAAATTGGAAACCTAAAAAGGGAATTTGAAAAAGCAGGAGGTCATTGGTCGACATTCATTATATGGATAAAGAATCATTTTGCACTCGGTCGTTCCGACTATCATCGCCAATATGAACCGATTCTCTATGGATGGCCTGAAGGATCAGAGCATTATTGGTGTGGCGATCGTAATCAAAGCGATGTTTGGGAGTGCCAAATTACACATAAAAATGATCTGCATCCAACAATGAAACCAATTCCGCTGGTATCCAGAGCAATAAGTAACAGCAGCAAAACGGGCGGCATTGTTCTTGATCCTTTTGGAGGATCTGGCACAACCATAATGGCGTGCGAACAGCTGGAACGCAGATGCAGGAGTATTGAACTCGATCCCAAATATGTCGATGTAATTATTCGGCGCTGGGAGAAAGCAACTGGCAAACAAGCGATTTTAGAATCAACAGGAAAAACATTTGAGGCAACGTGACGTTGCATCCAAATATTTTGTTTATACTGGAGTAAAAGCACATGGCACTTATAAAACAATCCGAGTGGGCGCATCGTCAGGGATTTTCTAAGCAATATGCGAATACACTTATAAAGACAGGTCAAATTCCGTTAGTTGATGGGCTTGTTGATGAAGAACAAGCCAACGCCATTCTCGCAAGCATTCGAAACCCGAATCAACCAATCAGAAGAAGTCAATTTACAGAAAATAAAATTCAATATGGAGATGATCTTCCGACGTTATTGTTAAAAACCAGAATTAAAAACGAAATTGAACGTGGAAAATTGTTGGAAGCGAAAGTGAAATCTGAAATTGGCGAACTCGTATCGGCTGAAGCAGTGAAAAATGCAATGTTTGCGAAAGGCAGAATTATCAGAGATGGAATAATGAATATACCGGATCGCGTTTCTTCTTTGTTGGCTACAATAAATGATGCTTCTAAAATTCACGAAATTCTTTCCAACGAAATACGGGAAGTACTAACGGAACTAAGCCGAGATGATTGACGGTATAGATCTTTCTCCATACAACGCAGGATTGCGTCCAGATTCCATTCTTTTGGTTTCAGATTGGGCGGATGAAAATCGTATTTTGTCGCAAACTGCCTCTTCGGAACCAGGAAAATTTCGAACGGAACGCACTCCATATTTAAAGGAAATAATGGATGCATTGTCGCCATCGTCTCCAATCGAAAAAGTCGTTTTTATGAAAGGATCCCAAATTGGCGGAACTGAGGCTGGAAATAATTGGATCGGATATATTATCGATCAAGCGCCTGGGCCGATGTTGGTCGTGCAACCAACAGTAGAAATGGGAAAACGATGGAGCAAAGGTCGTCTGGCACCTTTGATTGAAGATACAGAATGTCTGCGCAATAAAGTAAAAGATCCACGTTCGCGAGATTCCGGAAACACGGTTCAAAGCAAAGAATTTCCTGGAGGAATTGTTGTGATTACTGGTGCCAATTCGGCAGTTGGTTTGCGTTCGATGCCTGTACGCTATTTATTTCTTGATGAAGTTGACGCATATCCGCCGGATGCCGATTCCGAAGGTGATCCGTTAACGTTGGCTATTCAACGAACATCGACATTTGCTCGAAAAAAAATCTTCATCGTTTCGACTCCAACAATTCAAGGCCTCAGTCGTATCGAAAAAGAATTTAAGGAAACGGATCAGCGATATTATTTTGTACCGTGTCCGTACTGTGATTTTTTTCAAATACTAAAATGGGAGAATATAAAATATGATACAGATCATTCTAAAGCTGTTTATGTTTGCGAATGCTGCAAAGGAAATATTGAAAACCATCACAAAACCGGAATGCTCCGACGAGGAGAATGGCGGCAGCGTGACGCTGCACCCAAAAATTGCGACGAAGCAGGATCAAAAGAAGGAGACAAAAAAGTAAAAGCCCGTGCGGCTCGCACAGTTGGATTTCATTTATCGAGTTTGTACTCGCCTGTTGGTTGGCTCAGCTGGGAAGCTTGTGCACAAAATTACGAAATGGCGAAAGACGACGAACAGCTTCTGAAAGCTTGGACGAATACAACGCTGGGTATTCCATGGGAAGAAAAAGGCGAAGCTCCCGACTGGGGAATTTTGTTCGATCGACGTGAGCATTATCGAATTGGTTCGGTGCCACTTGGTGGATATATTCTCACGGCCGGCGTCGATGTGCAAAACGATCGTCTCGAAATTGAAATCGTCGCTTGGGGACCGAACAAAGAAAGTTGGTCGGTGGATTATCGCATAATTTACGGAAGTCCATCGGAACAAAAAACTTGGGCAGCATTATCTCATATTCTACAAGAAGAATTTGAAGGCGAAGATGGCGTGCATCGCAAAATAAATATGATGGCCATCGATACTGGATTTGCTACGCAAGAAATTTATGCTTGGGTTCGAACTCAATCGTCCCACAATGTCATGGCAATTAAAGGCGTTGATAATTCTCCAATTCCTTTGAATGCTCCAACCAAAGTTGACGTAAATTACAAAGGACGAAAATTAAAACACGGCGTTAGACTTTGGAAAATTGGAGTGTCCATGATCAAAAGTGAAATTTATAATTTGCTGAAAGCGCGAAAGGATGACGGACTGATAATTAACGGGTCCAGGGGGCACCCCTGGTGCCATTTTCCGGAATACAATACGGAATATTTTAAACAACTCACAGCTGAGCAGTTGGTGACGAAAATTGTAAAGGGATATCCAAAACGGGAATGGCAGAAAACGAGAGATAGAAACGAAGCTTTGGACTGTCGAGTCTATGCTCGCGCTGCTGCCATTGCACTCGGCATCGATCGTTGGTCCAGCGAAAAATGGGAAAGACTAACTGGCCAAAATCCCAAAAACGAATCGACGGTAGTTTCGGAAAAAATAGCAGCTACAGTACAAGCAAAAAGATCGACTCAGCAGAAACAAAAAATTATCCGAAGTTCCTTATTGTAAGAAAATTTCAAAAATACATTCAACATTTCGCACTCAAAACGAGAATAAGTATATGAGTGTGAGTGTAATAAGGCGGATTTTTAGACGATGTATAGCAAGCAGAATTTGGAAGCCATCGAAAAAGCAATCAGCGAATTGCAGTCTGGCCGACGGGTTACTTCCGTTTGGTATGGAGACACTCGCATACAATACGCAAGTGTTGATTTGCAGGATCTACTGAATTTTCGGAATCGCATCAAAGCAAGCTTGGAAGATCCAGAAAAAAACAACAAACGCCAAGTGATCTTCGCAACGTCGAAGGGAATCCAATGAAAATATTTGAGTCATTCACCAACCTCTTCAAAAAAAAAGCATCAGCATCATACGATGGAGCCGGACATGGAAAACGGCTTGGCAATTGGTATCCGTCGAGCTCGTCAATCAATACTCTATTGGCTTCGAGTTTGAGTACTTTGCTGACGCGTTCACATGATATTGTTCGTAAAAATCCATACGCTGCAAATGCCATTGATTCTATTGTCTCAAACTGCATTGGCACCGGAATCAAGCCACAATCCAAAGCGAAAGATCAAGATTTTCGACGGAGAATCCAGGATTTGTGGTTGAGTTGGACAGATGAAGCGGACAGCGCAGGAGTTGTGGACTTTTACGGCTTTCAATCATTGGTTTTGAGAAGTGTTATTGAATGTGGTGAGTGTTTTGTGCGTTTGAAAATCGATAAGAAAAACGCAACTGTTCCATTGAAATTGCAAGTACTGGAATCTGAACATTTGGATTCATCAAAAGATCAAGCATTGCCGAACGGAAATATCATCAGGTCAGGCATCGAATTCGATAAAACCGGAAAACGCGTTGCCTACCACTTATATAAAGAGCATCCAGGAGAAAATAGTTTTCAATTACTTGAAAGCGTCCGTATTCCAGCATCTGAAATTCTCCACATATTTAAGCCACTGCGTCCAGGACAAATTCGCGGTGAACCATGGCTGAGCAATGTTCTTCTGAAATTGCATGACCTCGATCAATATGAAGATGCTGAATTGGTACGTAAGAAAACGGCAGCAATGTTTGCAGGATTCGTAACTCGTTTAGATTCAGAAACCGACATGTTTGGAGAAGGTGAGGCCAATGGACATGGAGCTGCATTTGCTGGACTTGAGCCTGGGACGATGCAATTTCTGGATCCAGGCGAAGATGTGAAATTTTCTAGTCCAGCAGATGTTGGTGGAACATATGAAGTCTTTATAAAACAGCAGCTTCGCGCCATTTCTGTTGGTTTGGGAATTACCTACGAACAACTTACAGGCGATTTGAGCGATGTAAATTACTCGTCGATCCGTGCCGGACTAGTTGAGTTCCGTCGGAAATGTACATCGCTACAACATAATTTAATTGTGTTTCAACTTTGCAGACCAATTTGGAATAAATGGATTGAGCTTGCAATTTTATCAGATGCAATAAAGTGTCCAAACGATCCAACTTTTTCTTTGGTGAAATGGATTCCACAGGGATTCGCTTGGGTTGATCCATTGAAAGAACAAAATGCACAAATGAATGCGGTTCGCTGCGGATTCAAATCTCGCGCAGAGGTTGTTTCTGAACTTGGCTATGATATCGAAGAAATAGACGCAGAAATTGCAGCCGATAACGAACGCGCAAAAAAGATGGGATTAATATTCGACTCACAGAATATAAACGAGGAAAACGATGATTCAAAAGATGCTGAATAAACCACTATTAATTAATCCGCAGTCGCTGGAAATGATTTCCGGCATGGAGTGGTTTCCTGCGGAAAAAGAAATTGCATACAATATATATAATGGTATTGCTGTCATTCCGATTCATGGTTTGCTTACAAAAAATTGTCAGTGCGACTCGCATTTTTTCGCAACGACATCATACGATAAAATTCACGAATTGGTCGCAACAGCTCTTGAAGACTCAAAAGTCAATTCTATTTTGTTAGATATTGATAGTCCCGGTGGAGAAGTTAGTGGACTTTTTGATTTGGTGGATTTTATTTATGAATCTCGTGAAGCAAAACCGATTTATGCTATTGCAAACGATCATGCATTTTCGGCAGCGTATGCAATTGCTTCTGCGGCATCAAAAATTTTCGTCAATCGAACTTCCGGAGTTGGAAGCATAGGCGTTATCGCCACGCATTTAGATATAAGCGAATACGACAAAAAAGAAGGCATAAAATATACGACGATTTTTGCAGGTGATAAGAAAAACGATCTTTCACCGCATCAACCTCTTTCAGACGACGCGATTTTCGATCTGCAAAAAGAAGTTGATCGTCTTTACGGAATGTTTGTTGCGATGGTCGCAAGAAATAGAAACATCTCATCGGCTCAGGTCAAAGCTACTCAAGCGTCAACATATTTTGGCGCGGATTCGCTTTCGCTTGGTTTGGCAGATGAGGTTTGTGATGATCGAAAATGTCTACAAATTATTGGAGGGAAAAATATGATAGAAGACATTGAATCGAAGATCAGCGAAGCTGAAAAGTATCGCGCAGAAGTTTTGGAAATTTCCAAACTCTGCAAATTGGCTCATGCCGAAAACAAAATGGCTGAGTTCATCGAACAGCAATTAACGCCTGATCAGGTGAAAGAAAAATTGCTGGCATCAGTGAGTGCTCAAAATGCAATCGCAGATCACGACAGTGAGATTATGAGTACGGTTTATCATCAGGAAAAAGCACAGGAAAATCCTGTGATTGCAGCGGCAAAATTAAGAGCAAAAATAAGGGGATAAAAATGGCTATCGAAGAGAACAAAAATTTAGGTGATCTCTTAAAATACGAAGCAGATAAAAATTACTGTCGCGAGGTCGTGACAGTTGCTTCCGGACAAAATCTAAAACTCGGAACTGTTGTTGGAATCAAAACGGCAACCGACGAAATAAAGTCCGTATATCTGCCAACGGGAGCAGAAAATGAAGTGTTGGATGGAAGTGAAACTGCTGTCGGCGTTCTGCTTGAAGATGTTGATGCAACTGCTGGAGCTAAAAAAGCATTGATGATAGCTCGCGATGCAATTGTTGCCAGCGGAGCCGTTGTGTTTCCTGATGGCGTAACTGCGAATCAGAAAAAGAAAATCAAAAAAGATTTAGAGGCTCGCGGTTTAGTAATAAGACAATCAGCTTGAGGAGGAAAAAACATGAATAATCCATTTGAAAATTCTGCGTTCGATATGACATCGCTAACGGCATCTTTGAATTTGCTGCCGAACATGTACGGAAAACTGGAATCGCTAAAATTATTTCCACAAAAATCTGTACGCACAAGAAATATCGCCATCGAAGAGCGCAATGGTGTGCTGAATCTGCTGCCAACTCAACATCCTGGAGCACCTGGTACTGTGGGAACACAAGGCAAACGCAAGATGCGGTCATTTTCGATTCCACACATTCCACACGACGATGTTGTGTTGCCGGAAGAGGTTCAGGGCATTCGCGCTTTCGGTAGCGAAACGGAATTGCAGGCGATTGCAGAAGTGATTACTGATCATCTGCAATCGATGCGCAACAAACATGCGATAACTTTGGAGCATCTGCGAATGGGTGCGCTAAAGGGATACATTTTAGATGCCGACAGCTCAACGCTTTACAATCTGTACGATGAGTTTGAAATCACTCCAAAGGTTGTCAGTTTTGCATTGGGAACAACTACTACGGATGTGAAGAAAAAATGTTTGGAAGTTGTACGATACATTGAAGACAATCTCCGCGGTGAATTCATGACCGGAGTTCATTGTTTGGTTTCACCAGAATTTTTCGATGCGCTTACTTCTCATTCGAAAGTCAAAGAGGCCTATGAATTATGGCAGGAAGGATCTGCACTTCGAAACGATATGCGTACCGGATTTACTTTTGCTGGAATTACTTTCGAGGAATATCGCGGACAGGCCACCGACATGAATGGAAATGTTCGCCGATTCATCGCTGCCAACGAAGGCCATTGCTTTCCAACAGGAACAGCAGAAACTTTTGTGACATACTTTGCTCCTGCCGATTTTAACGAAACGGTCAACACGCTGGGGTTGCCGATGTATGCAAAACAGTGCCCAAGAAAATTCGATCGCGGAACAGATCTGCATACCCAAAGCAATCCACTGCCAATGTGTTTGCGTCCTGGAGTGTTGGTGAAACTAACTGCAAGCTGAGGAAGAATAATGAAAGAAGCATTCGAAAACGCATTTAATGATGTCTTTGAACATTTGGGCATTGAGGTTGATTTCAAGCCAGCGAATGCTTCTTCATTTCCAATTGTTGCACTCATTAAAGAACCAGAAAATGTTTACGAAGTCGGCAGCTCCCAAGTTATCGGGCAAGTTGCCGAATTTTCCTTGAAAGCTTCCGACGTAAATCCAAAAGTTGGAGACTCAATTTTTGTTGGCGCAAAAAAATATAAGATTCATGAGGAGCCTTTGCTCGATGCATCGAATTTTGCATGGAAGTTTAATGCGATTTTGAAAGGAATAGAAAATGTCTGAAAGGAGCGAAAAAATGAATGAATTGATATCTGTAAATTATGAGGGGGATCGTCCAACTGTCAGTTGCCGCGAGCTTTATGCTTTTCTCGAAGTAGGAACGGATTATCCTCATTGGTTTAGTCGTAATTGTGAGTACGGTTTTGTTGAAAATAAGGACTACACATTGGTCAGTCAGATTTGTCCGACCAATAATCCAAAGAATCCATTCACAACCAGAACAGATCACGCCATAACAATCCCAATGGCAAAAGAACTCTGTATGCTGCAACGCTCTGCTAAAGGCAAAGAGTGTCGCGAATACTTCATTTATTGTGAGGAGGCGTGGAATTCTCCGGACAAAATTATGGAACGTGCATTGCAAATTGCCCATCGGCGCGCCATCGAAGCTGAGCGTCGTATATTCGGTTTAGTTGAAGAAAAAGAATCGCTAGAAATCGCACTAAATGAATCGCTCCAATATTACACAGTAGCGAAGTACAACAAAACATTCCGTATGGATTGGAGTATGTCGGAATGCAAAGAAATAGGAAAAAGGCTCTCGGCTTACTGTCGCTCTCGCGCTATTGAAATTCGCAAATGTGTCACTAACGATGAAAGATTCGGCTCTGTTAACAGTTATCCAGTAACAGCGTGGCACGATCTGTTGGAGAAATAATCATGGGCGAATATTCAATTAGCGCTGCCGAATCAATTGCAAAAATCACGCAAACCATAAATGCGCTGCCGGAGCAGGTGGCGACAGCGTCGATGCGTGCGTTGAACAAAACAGCAGCTTGGGTAAAAAGCAATTGCTCTAGGCGGATCGCTAAAGAAAAATTAGTAAAGCTGAAAATCATCAACGATAGAATTCGCGTTGTTAAAGCCAGTACTGCAAATTTGCAAGCAAGAATTTTAGCTAACATGGTTTCCATCAAAGCTAGAGATTTGGGAAGTTTGCGGCAGACATCTGTCGGAGCAATCGCTGGAAAGCACATGTTTGAAGGAGCTTTTGTGGCTACTATGCCAAAAACTGGTCACGCAAGTGTTTTTAAACGTACGACGAAAAAACGACTACCAATAAAAGAAATGTGGCTGCCGATTTACAACGAAGCCACGCAAATAATCGAAAAAATGATCGATGCTGAAGCTTCTGCAATATTTGAAAAACACTTTTTGCATGAATTGCGATTTATTACAGGTGCAATATGACCAACGTGACGTTGGATCCTCTTAATTTTGCAGCGATGGATAAAATAAACGGGTGCAGGGATCATCCCTGCCAACGTGACGTTGGATCCGTTTTCTGTTTTGCTACAGGCGTGATATGAAATTTATTTTAGACGCAATCACAAATGAAATATTGCTGAAAATTCCGGCAATAGAAAATTGCATTTCGTATGCAAAAGGCCGTGAAGAGCTCGACGCGCCGGTCGTCTTTTTGGGCATTACAAATTATTCAGTTGGCCACGATCCTGCAACTGGCCAACTTGCTTTGGTTGCTCATGTGGAAGCACGAGTTGTAATTGATTCGACCATCGACGACGCAGAATTCATTGTACAAAATCTAGCATGCAAAATTGCAAACGTTGCTCATCTAAATTCTTTTGGACAGGAAATTTCTCCAGCAGTTGTTTCGTCAATTTCAAAGGATGAATTTCATCCGGATTTTGATGTTTATCTTTGTTGGCTGATTGAGTGGAGCCACGAAATGCATGTTGGCGAATCCGTATGGAACAATGAACAGCCTCAAATTCCAGTACATACAATCGTAATTAATGGAGATGATCATCATGCAGTCTAGTTTTGCATTTTCCGATTTGTTTCGACGTGTTGCAAACTTAATTCGAATTGGAAAAGTTTCCGAGATCGATGGTGCGCAAGTTAAAGTCGAAATTGGAAAAGTCAAAACCAATTGGCTTCCGATTGTTTCTACTGCTGGTGATACAAATTGTTGGATTCCAACTTCAGTTGGCGAACAGGTCGTTGTGCTGTCGCCTTTTGGTGAAATTTCGCAAAGCGTTGTTTTGCGATCGATACATTATAATAAGTATGATGCGCCAGAAAATGAAAACGATATTTTATTTAATGCAAAAACCGATGTGAAAGCAAATGGAGAAAAAAAGCTTGAGGCATCGTTTGAAAATGGCATCGAGCTAAAAACGAATGGCACACATATATATGTACATGATGGAAATGTGCAATTAAAATCTGGCAATGCTTCGATTGCCATCGACAATAACCAGATCGAAATTTCGTCTGAAAATTCAAGCATTACGTTATCGTCATCGGGGATTCAGTTGTCGTGTGGCGCTTCATCAATTGATATGTCCAATAGTAATATTTCGCTGGCTTCCACAAGTTTGAGTTCAACACCTCCGTTCTGCAAATGTATGGGAGGCGCTTGATGATTGATATCAGTATTTTTGCTGAAAATACAGAACGCATACGGTTGTATCAAAGTAGCAAAGCATTAATGTGTGCAGCGTCACGCTGCGGGAGTGTGTAAATGAAAGGCATGAGCAGAATTACTGGAAAATATTTAAATGACCTCGATCATTTGAAGCAATCCATCGTTGATATTCTGAGTACACCAATAGGTAGTCGTGTTATGAAAAGAGAATACGGTTCGCGACTATTTGATCTGGTCGACAAGCCAATCAACAAAGAACTATTTCCGCAAATTTACGCTGCAATTGCAGATGCTTTGCAAAAGTGGGAACCAAGACTGAAGCTTGAAAAAATTACGATTACAGAAATCAAAGACTCTCATATTTCAGTGTCTCTGAATGGTGTTTATTTGCTCAACGAACAGAAAATTACTCTGGAAGGACTTGTGATATGAATTTAGATGAATTGCAAGCACCTCAAATTATAGAAGAAATGACATTCAGCGAAATATTGCAGCGCATGAAAGAAACGCTCATATCTTTGGATCAAGAGTTTTCTGCATATCTTGAAAGCGATCCGGTCATAAAGTTGATGGAAGTTGCTGCGTATCGTGAGTTGTTATTGAGAAGCCGAATTAATCAAGCGGCCAAGGCAAATTTGCTGGCTTTTGCAACTGGTTCAGACCTTGATAATCTTGCTGCGTTTTATGGAGTCGAGCGAAAGGAAAACGAATCTGACGAGGACCTGCGAAATCGCACACAGCTGAAAATTGTGGGCTGGTCATCGTCCGGCAGCAAAGAAGCATACGAATATCATGCAATAAATTCTGACCAGCGAGTAAAAGAGGCCAAGGCAGACTCTCCACAGCCTGGACTTGTGCGCATTTTGATTTTGTCGAGGGAAAATGGAGGCGCTGTTTCGACCGATCTTCTGGAAAAAGTTACGGCATACATGATGCGCGAAGACGTTCGAATGCTGACAGATACCGCCGAAGTTGTTGCCAGCAATATGATCGATGTGAATGTGAAAGCGAAAATCACCTTGATGTCCAGCACTTCGCCGGATATTTTGGATACCATAAAAGCATCGTTCGTCGCTAATTTTAGCAAAGCCGCGGGGCTCGGAGTTAGCATTTCGCAGGCTTGGATTATATCGAATTTGTTTTTGAACGGTGTAAAAGATGTCGAATTGATAACGCCTACCGACGATGCGCTTGTTACGGAAATCGAATGCGCTCGCCTTGGGGTTGTGGAGCTGATTAGATGAGTTTATTACCTCCAAATTCTACAAAATCCGAAAGAAACATTGCCGAAGCCATTGATTACAAAGGAAATGCGAATGCTTTGGCTGGATTTAAGTTTAACGCAATCGGAGCTGGCGATGTTCTAGATTGGGAATACTCGCTGGCGCAGATAAATATCGATGATTTTCAAGAACGTGTATTAAAAGGACTGGAATTTCACCGAATTCGCGGCACGCCAAAGTCATTGAGAAGCGCACTATCATGGTATGGATTTACGGACGTTTTCATCGAGGAAGAATCTCCTGGAGCGCATTTTGCGGAATTTCAAATTGGTCTGAATGAAGTCCCAAATGGTTTTGGAGTTGACGCAATCGTCTCAGTTGCAGAGCTTGCAGCGCCTCTGCGTTCACAGTTGAGGCGCATATATAATTCTCTATACGATGTGCGTCGATTCGTGTTGGATGGATCGAAATTCGGAGATTTTCTTTCGGATGACTCTGGAGTTCGATTGCAGGGCGACAAACCGAAGCTATCTTTCGGCCGGCAAAATTTTGATATTGCACGACTGCCTGAGGTTGTACTTGAGCAACACAACCTCCGAGAGCATTTCAATGCTGCCAAAAATATCGATACCTATAGATTGGATTTTGCAAATCTTGACGATGCTCCAATAGACGCTGTCAATCGCGGGAGTGTTTTAGTGCATGTGAGATATGCTTGGAACACGCAGTCATTTGAAATTTTTCCAGGAGAATTGCTGCTACCGAATATTTTTGCAAAAGCGTTGGTGGTGCTTTCGGAATCGGTTTTCGGAGATACAAACTCGTGTTTATCTGGAGGCTATGAAAAAATTATCGAAGAGCCATTTGTCCTTTCGTTCAATTTGCTTTCGGAAAATAAAAATACCATAGAAAAAGTGTTGGTCGAAGAGAGATTTTTTCGAGAAAAATTGTCTTTTCTTTCAATCGCTTGCGACGATTTTGTTCTGACATCAGTTTGCAATAGAAATTACATGGTCGTGTTTGATGATTATGATACAAATGTCGATGGCGTATTTCATCGAGATCACACAGAGACGATCGCATATCCAGGAGCCAATATTTGGCACGATCACAGGCATTTTGACGTGCCTTGGAATGCGCAAAATTATACAAAAATCACCTCGAACTAATCATTTTCTCGGCTGAATTGGTTTCGATTAGAAAAAATTGAAAAAACTTTCAACAAAATCACTTCAAAACGAAAATAAGTATAAGAGAGCATGTTTGGGATTTTCGAATGGCGATATTAACACAATCAGGACGAGCGGCGATTGCGCAGAGCGTGAAAGATCAGGTGATTCACATAGCCTGGGGTCAAGGTGACGCAGATTCAGATGATTCAATTGGTTCCGAAGATCCAATGCAAACAACTCTAAAGAGTGAAGTTGGACGGCGCATTGTCGATGGAGTTGTATTTTGCGTTGGTGACGACGATGGTGAATTGATAACTCCGACTGGACGATTTTCTGCCAGCGAAGAGCCAACCAATAACCTTTACATTGAAACAACATATGATTTTGAGGATGCCAGTGATCATACGATTCGCGAACTTGGGTTGTTTGTGGGAACGAAAACAGATCCAGACCTTCCCGTAGGCCAGAAATATTTTCTTCCAGCGAACATCATCGACCCTGGGATTTTGCTGTTACTTGAGCACTCGGTGCCGCTGATTCGCACTCCGGCAACGCGTGAAAAATTTTGCTTCGTCGTTACATTTTGAGTGGAGTTTTATAATGCCGGCATTAAAGGATTTTTTCAATCGATTCGATTCCAGCAAAAAATACACGATGTTATTGTTTTTGGCTGGCAAAGGTTTGCAATCAGCGGAGCTGAACGAAATTCAGGAGTGCGCAAGGCAAGCTTTAAAAGACATAGGCAACGCGATTTTCAAAGACGGCGATGTAATCAGAGGTTGCACCTGCGTCGTCGATAATCAAACTGGAGCTGTAACAGTTGAGGCTGGGCAGGTTTATTTGAATGGCTCCATTCGCGACGTTAACGAGGGAAATTTCACAATTCCAATCGACGTTTCAGTAAAAATCGGCGTGTATTTCAAAGAAAAAATCGTAACAGAATTGGAGGATCCAGAACTTCGCGATCCAGCTGTTGGTACACGCAATTATCAGGAAACTGGAGCTGCGCGACTTAAATATAATCTTGTTTGGGGTTTCCAATCGGAAGGTGTAACGCCGCAAGTATCTGATTTTGGAGAGTTTTTTGCAATATATAATGTCGAGCATGGAGTGCTCGTGCAAAAAGCGTTGGCTCCGCAAATGGATTCCGTAAGTACAGCTTTGGCCAGATACGACAGCGAATCCCACGGATCCTTTTTGGTTCGCGGCATGGGCGTGACTTGTTTGGGAGCGTCCGGCGCAGATCAGGTTTTCACAATTAATGAAGGAAAAGCCCACGTCGACGGCTACGAAATTGAGTTGGCGCATTCTCTAAGAGTCAGATTCGACAACGAAATTGATACCGAAACAATAGAGTCGGATCCATACGTTTTCGAGCCGAATGCACAGGGAGTCATGACCGTTCAGCTGAATCATTTTCCTCTGGCCTCTGTAACTTCGGTAGATGTGACGGCTCAAAAAACAGTGAATCTGACTCATGGAAGTTATAGCGGCGCACTTGATCCGATTCCTTCGACTTCTGTGCTTGAAATTATTCTTATAAAACAAGGCGGTACTGTCTATACAAAAAGCACAGATTACAAATTAACGTCTGGCCAGGTCGATTGGTCTCCGTCTGGAGCGGAGCCAGCACCTGGAAGTACCTACGAAATCACTTACAGACATCGAGCAAGAGTTGAGCCGACAAATGTAACAGACACAGGCTTTGATATTTCAGGAGCTGTTGACGGTACAATGGTTTTGGTGACTTACTCCTGGAAAAAGCCGAGATATGACTTGATAACAATTGATTCCGAGGGAATTGTGCGACGCATAAAAGGTCTCGCACATGCTTGGACTCAGTCAATTCCAAAGGCTCCGAACGGGCAATTGGTGCTTGCATCGGTTTTTCAAAAATGGACAACTAATCAAAAACCGAAAGTCACCAACAGCGCAGTTAAAGCAGCGCATATGGTTGACATCGAGGCTCTCAAAGACATGGTTTTGAATCTCTATTATTTAATGTCGCAAGAACGCCTGAAAAATGACGCAAATGCTAGCGATCCAAGCACGAAAAAGGGAATTTTTGTCGATCCATTTTTTGACGATGACATGCGCGATCAAGGAATTGAGCAAACTGGAGCGATTGTCGATAAATGTCTAACTTTGCCGTTGCGTTCTGAAGTTCAAGACCTCGCTAAAGATCAAGCCGTATATATGTTGCCGTATGTGCTGGAGCCGATTATATCGCAGGAGTTGCAGACGGGCAGCATGAAAATTAATCCATATTGCGCATTTGATCCAATTCCGGCGGATCTGCACGTTACGCTAAACATCGATCACTGGACAGAGGTTGAAACGCAGTGGTTGAGTCCAATTACCGAGAGATTCACTAGAGTTGTGTCATGGATTGCTCCAACTACCACAGAGACTAGCGCGAAAACTTTAGTCTCAAGTACGAGCAAAAATGCTGAATTCATGCGGCGGATAACGCAAAAAATCAGAGTCGAGGGACTGAAACCAGGCGAGCAAATTACAACCATAGAATTTGATGGAATTCCAGTAAATGTGGAGGCAGTGTAATGTCAATAACAGCTAATAATCAAGGAGTTGCTGAGGGAAGTATGATTGTGCCAGAGGGCGTTCCAGCTGGCAAGGTACTCGTTCGAGTTGCAGGCGATCAGGGAAGTGTCGGCACCACAACATATACTGCAAGCGGTACAATTACAACGCAATCGAGACGAACCGTCACAACTGTTATTACCACATACGATCCTCTGGCGCAGACGTTTACACTGAGTGAAGGCCGTCACATTGCTGCCGTTGATTTATGGTTTAAAAACAAGGGAACATCTAGAGTTTTAGTTCAAATTCGAGAAACTACCGTCGGGTTTCCAAACCAAAATGTCGTCGCTCAGGGATATGTTTATCCAGCGGATATTAATGTAAATGGAACTCACACTCGTGTTTTATTTGGGGATGCAACGTCACGTTGCCCGATTTGGCTTGAGGCGAACGTTGAATATGCAATTGTAATACTCACTGATGATCCAGAAACATCTGTCGCTGTGGTTGAGTTGGGAAAATTCGACTCAATTCATAATACGTGGATTGCAAAACAAGCATATCAAGTTGGAGTACTTTTATCATCGAGTAATGCAAGTACCTGGACAGCGCACCAGGAGCTTGATCTCTCGTTTAGGTTGTTGGCCTGCAAGTTTACGGAAACTGAAAATCAAATAAATCTCGGAACAATTACAGCTCATGAAAATACTGATTTGCTGACACTTGCAAACATCGAACGCGTCTCTTCAGAGACTGACGTTGAATTCATATACACGGATTCAGACGGAAAAATCAATACTCTTGCGGAAGATATGCCGGTTCAACTCAAAGAAAAAATCGATGGCACAATTTCCGTAAAAGCTAAGCTAAAAGGAACACAAACGCAATCTCCGGTTATATATCAGGGCGTGCAGACTGTTTTGGGCACCATCGATGAAACCTGTGACTATGTTACACGCGCAATTACTGCTGGAACGAACGTAAAAGTTTCGATTACATACGAAAGTCTTACACCTGGAAATTCCAGCGTAAAAGTGTATTTGCAAAATACAGACACAACCTGGACGCTAGTTGATTTGAACACAGGAACTCCAGTTGGCGACTCTTGGGAAGAGCACAATCATGTTGCCGAAAACTTCAGTGGAGCCACAACGCGAGTGAAATTGGTCTTGGAAGGTAATGTGCTTTATCGGCCAAAAGTCCGAAATTTGAAGGTAATTGTGGTGTAACCGATGATAGATAATCGCACAACCAACAAAAATTATCCGCTGCCGCATCCGCTGAATATTGCATCGCAAGATGTTGTGAGAATGCGCGAAGCGTATATCGCAATTGATGCTGACATGGCAAAGGTTGATGCAATTTGTACGAGAATGAGCGATACGTTTGATCGGGAAAAATTCGAGAAATTTTTAGGTTTATGGGATTAAAAAAAGGAGAGTAAAGAAAAATGAGCGTTACTGAAGAAACTTTAAATGCTATCCACTCTAGATTGCAATCGCTATCTCAAGAAGCAACTCCAGAACAGGTCGCGTATTTAGCAAAAGCGTTCGAAGCTGTAGCGAGCAACGGAAAAATGATCGATATTGTTAACTTGACCGATCAAAAACTAGAGGAGATGTTAGCAAAAACCAACGAGCATTTGACGGCATTGTCGGCTCATAATGATGCCTTCATTGCCGACTTGGGAGACCTGCAGGATGAGGCATGCGAGGCAATTGCGTCTGTTACAAATGAGAATCTACTGTCCATAATCAATTTGGTTGAGGCCAGAAAGCCAGAGCTTGCAGCGCTTACCGAGCAATTTCAAACCGTAAACGATGTACCGGCCGGATCCTCAATTTTGAAGGAAATAACAAAGGAAGGGAATAGAATAAAATTTGTGCAGGATGGTGCATTGCCATTTGTTTTCGGAATTTTGTCGAGATACAACGATGCTAACTATGGCGTCGGATATTTTACTTCGGAGTTTGGAACACTTGGGTCTGTCAATAGCGCAAATGAAATGCTGAAACTTCTGGCCGGAACCCACGAATACACAACGGAATATGCCGGATTTTATAAAGAGCCGAGTTTGTGCTTTTTGCAGGGGGCGAAAGGAAATTTTATTCAAAAAGAAATGTATCTGAAATACTACGCTTCTTCAGGCATGTACGAATATCCGTATGCTGCACTTGGTGTATTTTTCGTCAAAAATACAACAAATTTAGCGATTGCTACAACCATCAATATCGGTGGAAGCAGCTATGGCGCTGGTGGAGCGGTTCTCGTGGGAACACCAAATGCAGAAAACGAAGAAATTGCTTGGCAAAATATTTACGTAACGTCTGCAACTTCTAGTAATTTTTCCGGAACAGCCAGTTTTAACGTGCCAGCAAACACAACTGTCGCGATAATTCTATACACGTCCAGCTATTACTACGCGAACACTTACAGCTACTACGTGCAATTTTTACATTGGTATGTGCACAGTTTCAGAGCGGAAACTTTGGTCGATGGCCTGGAAATCGACGTTGAAAAAACGCTGAAGGCCTGGCAGTGCAAGGGATTAAGCAGCA
>BNWK01000015.1 GCA_025998775.1 Alphaproteobacteria bacterium
ATTACTTGACGTAATTTCGGAAAAGTGCTGAGCTTTTTCAGTAATGCAATATGGTCTATATTGTCAAAACAACCTTTAATATCAGCGTCTAGCACATAGGCGTTCTTCTTGCAGATTGCTATAAATATAGCTTCTATTGCATCATGACATGATCTTGCCGGCCTGAAACCATAACTGTTCGGCGCAAATTTCGCCTCCCACTCGGGCTCTAGAACCAGCTTTACGAGAGCTTGTTTTGCTCGATCTGTCATCGTAGGTATTCCTAGCGGACGTTTCTCCGTTTTCCCAGGTTTGGGAATCCAGATGCGCCTTACCGGTTTGCTTTTCTCGTTCAAGTTCAACTCATTGGCTAATTTCAGCCGCTGAGTTGGACTAAGCGATTTCACGCCGTCAATGCCGGCAGTTTTCTTGCCTTTGTTGACTTGCGTTACTCTTCTGACAGCAAGCAATTTCGCGCTCTTCGATTTCAGGAGCAATTTCTGAAGACGTTTTACTTTCTTCCAGTTGTTGCTCTTGGAGGCTCGATATATTCGCTTTTGCAACTTAAAGACGTTCCGTTCCAGCTTGCGCCAGTTGATTTCGTCCCACTTATACCTCATCTTTTCAGATGGGCTCATAATTTCTTTATCACTATTCACAACTATATCTCCCAAATTACAGTGTCCACGTCTGCATATCCTGCGCATTACCACAGGCATTTGCTTCTTGAACAATCCCTCCGTTGCAGGGCTTGCGGTTGGCTACCTGCTCTTACTCAAGAATTTCTCCTCAAATTCGAGAGCGCCTACAACGGTTACTCCGTTCCGTAGTTCCGTTTCCCGTTGGACTTAGGTCTCTGCTGTCTGCCGGAGGCTTAAGAGCATCAAGCTAACAAGCGAAACTATTAGCTTCTTGTTTGCCTCAAATATGTGTGTATCAACTCATTGCGCACATTAGAAAGTTACGACAGTTCAAACACAGATTCCTCACGTAACCATATCCAACTCTGTTCGAAGGGATTTGCCACTGAGTTAGGCATTACCTCCTTTTGTCCCATGCTTGCACTAAGAACATTGCCAAGCTTTCTCAGTGTGGGACACACTTTCACCCCGATGCCTGGGGGAGCGGAATTTAACCGCTACAAAACTACAGTTCCGCCTCATATTTGAGGCTCGGATCGCACTTCGCTACCTTCTTCATTGTGTGCGAGATGTGCTTGCAATAAAGGAGATGTATTGTTATCTGTCATCGTATATTCCAAAATAAACGCGTGTAATGCAATCATCGGATCCAACGTCACGTTGGAGCATACCTTTCAAGAGGTGGCGAAGCCATTAACGCCCGTAGTGCAACTACTTTCGACGATGATATTTACGGCGTTGTCTATCTGCTGTTTTGTTAGCTCCTTCATAATGCAAAGTCTAATGCGGCATTCTTTTCTTCTGACGGCGGGATAGGTGACAATGTTTGTGTAAAGGCCTCTCGAGCGCAACTCGTTGTGAAACTTTATCAATTTTTCTTCGTCGCCAATTATTATGGGAATGATTCCCGATTCCGAATCGCCAATATTGAATTTGTTTTGGAGAAGCAACGCTTTCGCATAGTTTATGTTATCCCACAACTGCTGACGTCCGGCCTGATCCTGCTCCATGAGCTTGAAAATTTCGATCAATCCACCAACAATTGCCGCCGGGAGTGAAGTGGAGAAGAAATACGTTCTCGCATAAAGTCTCAAATATTGGATGACGTCTTTTCGAGAAGCGCAGTAGCCACCAATTGCTCCCGGCGATTTACTGAGCATTCCAACGTTTAGATCGATCTTTCCCTGGAGATTGAATTGCTCCGCCGTTCCTCTGCCAGTCGGGCCAACAATGCCGAGACCGTGCGCATCGTCAATCATTAATCTGGCGTTATATTTTTGTGATAGCTCATAAATTTTATCGAGTTTCGCCAGATCTCCGTGCATGGAAAACACGCCGTCTGTTATGATTAAGCGTCCCTTCTGACTGTCCGGTATTTTTGATAGAATCCGCTCCAGATGCGACATATTTCCGTGAAGATATATTTTTGTTTCGGCGCCGGATAATTTGCAGCCATCAAAAATGGAGGCATGGTTCGCCGAATCGTTTATGATGATGTCACCTTCGTGGCATAAAGCCGAAATAACACCGATATTTGTTCCGTATCCGTTGGGAAATAATATTGCGTCGTCTGCCTGATAAAACGCGGCAATTCTTTCCTCCAGTTCCCGATGAAGATCCGTAATTCCGCCGTACAGAGAGACCGCTCCCATTCCAAATCCATACTTTTCCATCGCTTTTCGAGCGCCTTCCATCACTTGAGGATGCGTCGTCAAATTGAGATACGAGTTGGATCCCATCATTATGCTCTGGTGAATATCTCCGTTTTTCTCCTTCATGGTTGGTTCCGTAGAAGATGCGCTCAGTAGCTGAACTCCCAGACTTTCGTTTCCGGTATTGGTGTTATTTTCTAGAAAATCAGACGCCTTTTTGGCTTTTTCAAAAATATCTTCGTTGGCAGAACACATAAAATCTTCGAACTTCATTTTGTTTTCTCCCTTCCATAACATTTCGTATGGTTTTTCGAATCACAATGCACAGTACAGAGATTGCAATTGGTACATTTCGAACGCCAATTTTCTTTACACAGAAGATCTGGCTCACAGATAAAAGGACGGCACAAACAAACTCCATCAATTCCACTTTCTATGATTTTTTTCACGTCCCAAAAACTTCGAATTCCTCCAGTCACAAAAACCTCTGCATTAACCATTTTCTTTATTTCAAGAGCAGCGCCATAATTATAGTTTAGAGCAAATTTCTTAATTTTCCTTTTATATATTGAAAAAATATTTTTTTTCCAAAAGAAATTTATCAGAGCATGATTGGTGTTAAATAAAGGGTTAACGCGAAATATCACATCGATGGGACATGCGCCTCTTATGATATTCAGCGGATACTCCATTGTTCCGTAACTTACCTCAACCACGTCATATAAACCGTCGATTTGCTTCAGAGTATGTATTGCGCGATCTGTTGTTAATCCTCTATCGTCCGCATGACTTATTTTTATCCAAATTTTAAAATTGTCGTCACGAATTTGGTTTGTTTTTTCTAAAATTTTTTTCAGGAATAAGGAATTTTCTGCGTATTTGTCTTTTCTTGTGTTTGTGTAGGGAGATAAAAATTGATGAATTAAATATCCGTGAGCTGCATGGATTTGTACGCCGTCGAAACCTGCGTTTTTGGCCCTCGAAGCGGCCTCTTTAAAATCATTGATTATTTCTTTGATTCCATTTTTATCTAACGCTCTTACTTTATTTTTGAAATATGTGCATTTGATAGCGCTTGCTCCAACGGCATTTTTGCGAATTGTTTGTCTTCCGACATGAGCAAGCTGCATTATCAATTTTACTTCTGGCCTATGACGTTTAACTTCCGCAACGACTTTTTTCCAGGCGTCCTGCTGACGTTCGTTTACAATGCCGGCTTGAAAAGGATGCATCGCTCTTCCATTTTCCGAAACATAAACAAAACCGGTGATTATTGTGTTTGCGGAAATACTTTTGTACAGCGAAGACAGCCTGGAGACGTCGATAACGCCATCCGAATCTGCAAGATTTTCTATGGTTGCTCCGCGTATTATTTTATCCGAATAATCCATAAACCATCTCACTGACTGCCTCCATATATTTTGAAAGATCGGTGTAGGAACGTGGATCCGGAGGTGGATTTTTCAACGCAACTCCGTCTAGAAAAAGTCCGGTTTCGTTAGGAGTTACTGTTCCTATCATAATTGCGTCCGACACCAATTCGGAGCTGCTGAAAAGAAGCTCATATTCTCCTGCGCCGCCAAAAAGCATTCTGAAATCTTTTGCAGGAGGATTTTTCACATCTATTCTGAACTGCGGATTTAACGTGTGCAATTGCCACAACGCATCCACAAAACCTCCGCTCGTATCTATGCCGGCAAGCATCGTTTTCGGCATGGAACGCATTTCGAATTTCGGTGTTGGATGCGACATCACAATGGCCTCATTTGCATCTCCCAAATTTCCTGTCACATAAAGATTTTGAAAAGTATTCGGAAAAATCCTCGATACATTTTTCACCTGGGGACCAAGAGCAATTCCAGTGTAACTGAACTTTCCCGCCTGTCCCATATCTCCGCCAATGAGAACGCAATCGATGGATTTTAGCGTATCGCTTATGCCAGCTACCAAATTTTTCATCCATTCGTAATCGGCATTGTTTGCAAGCACCATCGAATGCAGAAAAAACGCTGGCTTGCATCCGGAAGCAGTCAAATCGCTCACAGTTGCCGTCACAAGATTGCAGCCCAGCAGATACGGATTATCGTCGGTAAATAGATCTTCTTCCAGCGAAAAATTATCGCAGGTAATTCCAAATTTTTGGCCGTTGATTTCGATAATCTGCGCATCGGATTTGAACAAATCTTTTACGTCTTTAAATAGAGAAGCAATCAATTCATATTCTTTCATTTTATTAGCTCCAGCGCTTTTTGCAGGCATTCGATTTTTATGGGAGTGTATTTGTATGAATCGCCATCGTATTCTATCTGTTGAGATGGCGTTGTTTTTATTTCGACCGTTCTGCACTTTTTTACATAAGTGGCCGGCGGAATTTTTCCTTTGTATGCATTTAGAAATGTTCCAAAAGATATTTTTTTGATAACGATAATATGAAGCGTTCCATCGTCGCTTTTGGAATCGAGATCGAAGTGTAATCCGGACGCCAGGAAATTGTTTTTCATAACTGCGATGTGCTTTACTTCATCGAAATTTACAACTTCACCATCGATGATGACTTCAGCGCGAAATGGCTTCGACCTCAGAATGGATATCAACGCAGCCAAACATGTGCCGAGAAAATCTCCAAAATATTTTCGTATTTTATTCGAGATATTCGCGATTGTTGCACCAATTCCAATGTTACAACTGGACGCGAAATAACAGATTTCTCCACTGTCGTCATATGATAATTTTGCGATATCTATGGGAACGGATCTATTGGCCAATAGTACCAATATGGATTTTTCCGGCTCCGTTGGAATATCGTGAAACTTGCAGAAATCCGGACTCGTGCCTGAATAAAGTACTCCTAATTTCTTCTTCTGTGGAGATTTCATTATTCCGTTTATTACTAAATTTATCGTTCCATCACCGCCGACGGCAACGGCTATTTCATTTTCGTCAGCTATTACCGCATCCAATAAATCTTCGGCACTTTTGCTAACGATTTCCTTCATTCCTCTGTTGAGAAAAAACTTCCAGTTATCTTTTCCGCGGTAATTTCTAGAACTGGGATTCAGAACCAACGTGACTGCCAGCGTGACGCTGGACCCATTTTCTGCTTTGCTACCTTCTTCAACGTATGCGAGATGTGCTTGCAATAAATGAGGTGTGTCATTATTTTCTGTCATCGTCTGTTCCAAAATAAACGCGTGTGGTGCAACCACCTTCAGCGTATACAAGCTTTATCTCCATGCTGCAACAAACTCACAAAAAATCACCGGGTCCAGCGTCACGCTGGTATATTCCAAAATAAGCGCGTGGAATACTGGATCCAACGTCACGTTGGTTCCAATTTTTCACTAATTCCTTTGTGTATTCGTAGGGTATTGGCGTTTTTTCGATGGAATGCTTCTGCATAAATTCGTAAATTTCCGACGCTTTTACTTCGCACATCCATTCGATGCAGGGAACCTTAAACGCTTCTCTCATGCGGGCGAATATGATTTCAAACGGTTCTTCATTTACGTTTCCAAACGATATATTGAGGAATTCGCACGGCTGAACTTCTCCATTTGCGCCCACGTAAAATCTGTCGATGCCGCCGCAGGTGCATCCGAATTTATCTTCGTGTTCCTCTTGTGCCTGAGCCGGAAGTGCCGAAAAATCCTGAAGTGCATTGTAGTACTTATGAGCTTTGGAAACATATCTCCGGATTTCGGCATCTTTTTCATTTAGTGTTTCGTTTTTCAACCATTCGCCGGCCCGTTTCGGATGAATCAGCTGCACAAAATCGCAGTTGCAATCTTTCGCCAAAAGCATAATTTCATCAAGCACATTGTTTTGTATTTGCTCGTATGTGAGAACGGTATTTATGGCATTTCCGAGACCGACTTCTTTACATAAAACGAGTGTTTTTCTGGCTAGTTCAAATGCACCTTTGACTCCAACAAAATCGTCGTGAAATTCCGCAGACGAACCGTGAACGGAGACCATTATTCCACACACTCCTTTTTCCTTTAGAGTAGCCAATTTCTTTTTGGTGATGTTTGTTCCGGTGGTATTTATCCAGACCTCCATGCTATCGTCCAGCGAATCCATGATTTTGCACAATAAATTGAATTTCAAAAACGCGTCGCCGCCTTCTATATTGAGAAAACTGACTCCGGCTTCGGAAAGTTTCTTCACGGTTTCCAAAACTTTTTCCGACGACATATCCTCATTTTTATCGAATCTCTGATAGCAGTGTTTGCAGCGATATGGACATGCCTTCGTTACGGATAACACAACAGTCACCGGCTTTGGTGGTTTGGAAATTAGTTTATCTTCGATGGCTTTGAAAAAAGCTCGTGTCGGATAAGCTGGTAAATATATGTGCAGCTTATAGGTTCCGTTCGCTAATTTTACGACTTTATTATCGGAAAACGCCGCCAACAATCTGACCGCGGCA
The DNA here is from genome assembly GCA_025998775.1 of Alphaproteobacteria bacterium. Lineage (GTDB taxonomy): Bacteria > Pseudomonadota > Alphaproteobacteria > UBA3830 > UBA3830 > BNWE01. Next base: position 6,702 of record BNWK01000015.1, read on the forward strand.
GTTATAAATTTAATGCTCAAATGCTTTCTGTATTTCCAGAGAACATGCATTCCTATTTTGGCGTATATCAAGAATTTCGCTATGCCAATTTTATTCTGTTGCATCTGTATACCATTTTTCAAAAACAATAGAAATTCCAATCTCACACAGACCGCTTAACAATAATCCCTCAATTGGATTGTTTAGACAAACCAATGCCGATTGGGATAAGCATAATGCTCTAAAGTTGTATTTCAGGTTAAAATACGTCAGAGCTCCCACATTTTTTTTAAGAAAAATATAGCCGGTGTAGATGTGCAGACATGACGCCTCCAAGCACGTCATCCAAAACAAAAATTCTTTTTTGCAAACAAGCATAAAAATCACAAACAGAATAAAACCAATGAGGAATCCTATGCTGGACGCTTTCTTGCGGCAATATTTTACGATGAGAGTATCTTTTTCAGCTGTTTTATCTCCATTCAGATCATTAAAATATCTGAAGTACGTCGTGATCATGTATAGGATAATCAGAATGAGCCAAATCAACCAATGATCCGTGAAAAAGCTTGTAATTCTGCATCCCAAAAGCATAAAAATCACAAACGGAATAAAACCAATGACGAATCCTATGCGAGATGCTTTTTTGCGGCCATATTTTACGATGAGCGTGTTTTTTCCAGCTGCCTTATCTCCCTCCAGATCCTTAAAATATGTGAAATATGTCATGATCATGTTTAGAACGACCAGAATGAGCCAAATCATCCAATGATTCGTGAAAAAGCTTATTATTCCGCCTCCCAAAAGAACATACGCATACCAGGCGCAGCAGGAAATGGAGATTCCAAACGTGAGATTTCCAACAATTCCGTATGCCTTTGCGTGTGAATAAACGATATTCATCACGACTCCGGCGATGATCGGAATTACGCTAATCGCATTTACACACAACGAATATATGATTATCACGCAAATGGCTGACGCACTGATCGCCAACGCAATATTCGCCGGAAGAGCGCCGGTAACCATCGGACGATTCGGCGCATTTATCCGATCTTCTTCCAGATTGATATAATCATTTATTATCTGATTTACTCCCCAGCTGAGAAATAAAAACAGCATCAATATCGCTTTAGAAGAAAACGAGATGTCATCATGGGGAAGCAATGACATTCCCACACACCCCGCCGTCAATGTGACAAAGCAGTAGTAGAATCGCATCGATTTCAAATAAGCACAAAGAACTGATGTTTTACTTTTTTCCACCATTGATTTTCTATCGCATTCCTCATATACTTTTGCATTGTAATGGCAAAACATTTAAAAAAAGTGTATTTTTGGATAGTTTTCTATAGAATTTGCGCCCAAATACAAACAAAGAGGCAAAACATGATGAAGTATAATGATAGAATAGACAGCTACTTAGATGTATTCAAAAATACATGTCCTCAAATAATTCCGACTCCACTGATGAAGGCTTGCTGTGCAGGAGATATTGATCTTGCGCAAAAATTACTTTCTTCTGGAGTAGATGTAAATGAAAGCATGGTGGATATGTTTGATAACAGAAATGCTTTTATGTGTGCCTGTCACAGCGGAAATTTCGACTCGGTAAAATTATTGTTTGAGCAACCTAATATTGATGTGCTTCAAGATGATTCATCTGGACGTAACGGATTGTCTTGTGCATGTGAAAGTGGGAATCTGGAACTCTTCAAATTTTTGCTGAATAATGGTGTTGGAAACATCAAACAAAAGAACTGGCTTGGAATTAATTTGCTTATGTTTGCATGTTATTTTGGACATCTGGATATGGCTAAATTTTTACTTGAGCAAGAGGTTTTTGATGTTAGTTATGATGATGGCCATGGGAATACAGCGCTTATGTATGCCTGTCTTGGTGGTAATTACAATATCGTGCAATTATTGCTAAGTTATGAGGATTCTGATTCCATAAAGTATAATGGAGGAAATGAAACATTACTTATGCTTGCGTGCGAGGGAGGGAATTTAGAAATAGCAAAGTTGTTTGTGGATGACGATAACTTTAAACCAGATGACGATCAAGCACCCCCTCTTATGTATGCCGCCAAAGGTGGGAATCCTGATATTGTGCAATTAATTTTAGACTACAGGCCAGATGATCTAAATAAGGTAGATAAAAATGAAAATACAGCACTGATGTTTGCTTGCGAGTTTGGGAAAACGGATGTCGTGAGATTGTTATTGCAGCAAAGCAATATAGATGTAAATGTCATAGACTCTGATGGTCGATCTGCATTATTTATCTCTTGTGAAGAAGGTATTCCATTTGAAATAAGTGATATGCTTTTAAAGCGTGCCGATATTGATATTAATAACGCTACTAAAAGTTATAATAAAAAAACACCGCTAATGGAAGCCTGTAATTGTGGTAGATTCGATATCGTCAAGCTTTTATTATCCAATCCCAAAATAAGAAAGATCAATAAAACAGATGAATATGGATCAACTGCATTCATGTACGCCTGTGGTAGCGGCAATATCGAGCTCGTTCAGTATATTTTGAGCAATGAAAAAGTTAATATAAATAAGGTTAACAAAAATGGAGATACTGCTTTAACGAAGGCTAGTGCAGAAGTCGTTGAGTTATTATTAAGGCAAAAAGACATCAAAGTTGATAGCGGGCTTCTTTTGCATTGTTGCGAGAGTCATACTTATTGTCGCAATACGGACAGCGAAAATAAAAAAATAGCAAAAGTCGTAAAGCTTTTGCTACAACTGCCAGGACATAGTTTCGATGTTAACCAAATTTGGGATGCTTGGGGGACTCATACTAGAACTCCACTAATGTTTGCATGTGAAAGTAATAATCTTGAGCTTGTAAAAATATTACTGGAACAAAAGGATATTGACATAAATAAAACTGCAACCGATGATCTTGGCGATGTAAATGCCTTTATGCTTGCCTGTTATATGGGCAACACAGAAATTGTTAAGCTATTAATGCAGCGTGAGGATCTCAACACAGAACAGATAAGTTTCGATGATGGGTATACGGCTTTAGAATGCGCAAGCAACAGAGAAATTGTCGAATTGTTAATCAATTCTAAAAAGTTTAGTTTTAGAAAAGATTATCATTACTATTTTGAAGATCAGCGAACAACAATTTATTTTCTTGAGAAGAATGGAGTTGATATTAATTCTCCGTTTTTATGTAATGCTTTTCTTGGGTATTGCAAAAATACTCCATTAATAACTGCGTGCTCTGAAAATTGGCGGGAAGTGGCAAAATATCTCATTAGCAGAGACGATATCGATGTTAATGCTGTAACAGAATATGGCAACAACGCTTTTTTGGAAGCAGTGAATTCTAGAAATATATCATGCGCGAAGCTACTATTGCAACGGAAGGAATTAGACTTAAAACAAGTTAATCGTGAAGGAAAAAATGCATTAATGTTGGCTTGCGAAGAACCATTATTTGATATTGTAAAAGTACTTATCGATAAAAATATTTTCGATATAAATGCCCAAGATAAAGATGGCAATACTGCTTTTATGTATGCCTGTGAGTCCTGGGACGTCGATACTGTCAATCTTTTGCTGGCTCAAGAAAACATAGATGTGAATGTCAGTAATGAAAATGGAGAAACAGCTTTTACGAAAGCCGAGAAAAATGGAACAGTGAGCATTAGAAAAGCACTTTTAAAACATAGTTCCGCAGCGTAAGAAAAATTTAGGCTAAACGATCATCCAGAGGTGTAGAAAACTATGGAAGAGAAAAACGATGAAACTAAGCGTCTAATTTCTAGAATCAGCAGTGCGATATCATGGCATGAAAACTCGCATAGGGAGATTGGCTATTATGAAGCTGATGGTTATGCAAATGAATTAGATCAAACTCGTGAAGATATCATGTTTTTATCAAACAATTTTCCCGATGAAGCTAGAAAATTAATGCAAGATCTCATTGAAATACAAGATAGTGTCTTCGAAAGATCAGACGATAGCAATGGATCCATTGGAGAGGCTTTCAAACGGTGCGTTGAAGATTTGGGAAAGATTTTTTCGAAATTATCCGTTGATATAAGCGATGTCGTTGAAGTTGTTTATGACCTTTTTATTTACAATGACTACGGAGTAACAGATGACGTGATTTCTAATTTCAAAGATGCTTTAAAAGAGGAAGGTCTAAATTTACTGAAAGAAGAATTCATGAAATCTATTTCTTCTAAAAAAAATGGATATTATAATGACACAATCAAACGTGGTTTGAGAGAAATAGCCGACTGTAGAAATGATGTTGACGAATATATCCAAGCGTGCTCATTTGCAACGGAAATTCATCAGCATGATCATCTTGACATCGCAAGACGTCTGATCGATCACGGTCGATACGACGAAGCTTTGGAATGGCTAAACAAGATGGAGCATCCAATAACGCCCTCATGGCGAGAAAATTATTCGCGACTAAAGATCGACGCCCTAATGCATTTGGGAAAATGTGAAGAAGCACAGCAGGAACGTATTGCTTGGTTTAATTGCGGTCTAAATCATGATTTGTATGAAGAAATATTGAAATATGCGGACGATGATTTCAAAAACAAATTCCGAGAGCAGACGATTGAAAGGGTGTTTGCTTATTACAACATTTGGACGGCAATGGATTTTCTTATAAAACTCGGGGAAACCAACAAATGCGCACAGCTTGTTTTTCTCAAAGAAGAGACAATGGATTGCGGCAATAGTTATACAGTTGGGCTAATCAGACCATTTGCTGCAGCATTGAGAAAAACTGAGCCTTTGGCTTCTACAATTTTATATCGCAAACTTTTGGAATATGTATTGAATAGAGTGGCGTCAAAATATTACCAATACGCAGCAGAAGATCTCATCGCTTGCTATGAATTAAGCTCTCAAATAACAGATTTTGGAGAACGCAAAAATCACGACGAATACTTCAGAGAAATTCAAGAGAAACACAAGAAGAAACGCACATTCTGGAGTACATTTAATCCGCTGATTGAAAGAAAGTTGAGATTAAAGTAGTCTAATCATGTTTTTTAACAACATACGGAATATCATTTTCTTCGCACCAGCTCTGCGCAATAAGCAGTCCATTTACTATTAAAAAGAACGGAGTGTTTTATGGCAAACTTGTTTTTAAGAATCAACACTGCTCTTTTTTATATGGCATGAAAAGCAACACTAAAGTCGTTTATCGCAGTGACTAGCCAATGCAGATATTTGTGCAAGAGCCTATGTATACGTTTCCACAATGGAGATGGATTTCTAAGACAATCGTAGTAAATGAACGCGGTTTTGTTGCGCAATTTAATCGGAGGAGCTGGCACCAAATTCCACCACTCACAAACGCCGTCGGAAAATGCGTCTTCCCAAGAATGCAGAATAAAGGCCCATTCTGTGTCTGAAAAAACTTCGAACTGAGATTTTTCAATAAATTCTCGCTTAATCTGTCCAAATTTCGAAAGATGGTATTCCGATGAATTTGATACCGACATATTTCCAGGATGCGTAACAAATTTCACGCTTTTGTCTTTTAATATATCACGAAGTGTATTTTCTTTTTTGTTTGTAAATTTTTCATCGCAAAGCAGATTCTCTTTCAAAAATCGGTGTATTTCTTCACGCTGGATAAGAGGCATTTTGTAATTTGCGATCTCCTCGATCTTGTTCAAGTAGTAATCCACGATTTCATCATCTTCTGGCACAGTCAAAATTCCGCAACTCAGTAGAACTCCTAATGCAATGACTACCATTGCAGCGAATAATGTACAACTCAAAAATTTGTGATTGCATAACGCAAGTTGGAAATTATGAAGATACCGCAAGAAAGAGGTACATAAAATTCTTAGACGATTAAAAATCGCCTTCGTTAGGTCTGTCTTATCCATACGTTTCCTCTTGTATAATGAAATCTCACCAAAAACAATGTCAGGCCGAAAACTCTCGTGGAAACGATATAATTTTGATCCATACGGAAAGCGGTAGTATTCTGAAAGGAGTATCATCTCGTTACTTTTTTGATCCAACTTAAATACTTGTTTGATCCGTTTGTAATTGGAATTTGCACTATTTCCGGCACCTGGTAATCATGATTTTCCTTTATAAATTCAGAAAGCTCCGCAAACAAATCAGATCGCGTTTTTATCATCAGAAGATGTTCATCGTTTAGCTCTATCTTGTCATTCCAAGAATAAACGCTTTTTATTTTTTGGATTTGAACGCAGGCAGCTAGTTTTTCGGCGACTATCTTGCGTGCGAGAGCCTCAGCTTGCTGCTCAGTTTCGACGGTCGTCGTGACAATTGTGTAATCATCTAGCGCCATGTTTATAAAATCTCCATAAATGATATTATAGTACATCATTATGGATTATACTCATAAAATGATAAATGCGATAATTACAGAAATAAAAGATAATGCATCCGAGGAATACGCGAATTTTTCCAGAAAGATGATTCAATCGGAAGACGGATATGGGCAAGGCGATATCGTTATCGGATGTCGAGTTCCTGATTTGCGAAAAATATCCCAAAAATATTTCATGATTGCGTCAATGGAAGATGTGATCGAACTGCTTCATTCTGAGATTCACGAAATCCGACTTATTGCATTGATGATTATGATTTCTAAATTCGAAAAAGCAAATGCAGACTCCAAGAAAGCAATCGTTGACGTTTATCTTGCAAATACAAAGTATATAAACAACTGGGATTTGGTTGATTTGTCCTGCTATAAAATAGTGGGCGCATATTTTGATGAGTCAGATGAAATATTTTGGAAATTGGCTCGATCGTCGTTGCTTTGGGACAACAGAATTGCCATTGTTTCCACCTATTCGTTCATCAAAAAAGATTCGTTTGATCTAACACTAAAACTGACCGAGCATTTTTTAAATCATGAGCATCATCTAATTCACAAAGCCTGCGGGTGGATGTTGCGGGAAGTAGGAAAACGAAACGAAGAAGTGCTGATAAATTTTCTTCGAGAACACCACAAAAGCATGCCGCGAATCATGTTTTCCTACGCGAAAGAGAGGTTGAAAAATATACAAATTTGATCCATCGCTGAAAAAAACGCCAGTCCAGCTCGGATCGTCACGTTGGCGTTACAAACGCACAGCATCGAATCAACCGCGTATGCAGAATTTTACCAATTTTGCGAGCGGATTTTTCATTGCCTTTGCGAGCATTCTCTCGACATGCGTAAATGTACTATATTCCTCCAGATCAGCCTTATAGCTGCCTAGATAAAAAAGCCATGACGATCTACTATCACCGCCAAGCACAGAAATATCATAACGCGAAGTAGTTATAGACGGGACGCCAGACCTACGATCAAATGCCTCAACAAATGAACTCATATCTTTTAATTTCAATAAGCTATCATCGGGAGAAATCTCCGTACACTCCAACAGATCTTCACCTATGGTCTGATAAAATTCACTCAGGAAATCACCGTAATTTGCAAGCAGGAAATCTTCTTTGATTTTGAAAATGTGGTTGCGATCATCTGTTTCGCAATTATAGAAATCAAAAAAGCCATCAGAAAAATACTCTTTGGAGTCTCTTTCACAACTAAAGCTTTCCATAGAAAACTCAAGTTGTACAACTGCGCCTATTCCTCTACCCATAATAATCCATCCTCTTTCATTGGGACAATTCTATCATAATCTAATGGGCGATATCAATTACAGATATCCAATCGGAATAGCCATAACTTCACGGGAAAGCGAAATGTCTTTTTCGCGCAGGCAGATAACAGCTCCCTAACCTATTGTTTTTTAATGCCTCCAAAGCTGTGAAACTTTTCGTAGCTGTTAGCGACTGAGTTGCCATTTTCTTAACTTCTACCGGATACAAGTTCTACATCTTTTTTTAACTTCTCATAGTTTATAATGGAAAAATGTAATGATGAGATGGTTTCATGAAAAATCTTTTTTTAATACTGTTGATTTTCTTGTGTGGCTGTTCTCAGATGGAGGATACTGCCAAAAAAGATCCACATAGCATTGCTGCTTATCACAAGGCATATGTTAATCTCATCGACCTATTGGAGAAAAGCGCAAAAAACGGAATGTCAAAAGAGCAGATGGATAAGATTCTCGATGTATATGAGCACGAATTGTTTTATGGAATAGGATTTACAATAGGACCACACAAATTTATGACATGCATAAGAGCATATCAGGATCTTTCGCAACTCGTGAAAAGTTGGCCAAAAGAAAACGAAGAGTACAAGGGAGTTCTTGAGTCATATGGATACTCACAAGAATGGCTTCTTAGATTGTTGAGAGAATTGCGTGTATTAAAAATATCGAATGTATTGAAAATTGGTGCATTTGACGATGAGGACAATAGGTGTGCAATCAGCGATTTGTTGGAATATGCCTATGACAAATGTCTCACAAATCTTTTTAGCTACACAGACTTTTTTGACAAGCGTATAGCTGAATCCATAGAGAAAAATTCATTTTCTCCAGCTATTGCTAAGGCGTTATATGTGAAATTACTCGATATGAGATTAATCACTGAAGCTGATCGACACGCTATTCCGGATGTGAAAGTCTTGTCTGGCAATAAGTTTCCTGGACACATACTGCTTGTGCCGCGTGAATTTGATGCTTGGATGGATGTCTATACATTGTATGTCAATAAAGACGGAAGCATCGAAAAAATTTGCATCAAGGAAGGCGACAGTCCATATTTTGCAGATGAAAGTCGTGTTCCAATGGTTAAGGGGAATTGTTTTTCAGTAGATTATGGAGCTGACTATAAATTTTTCTACAAATGGGATTCCAATAATGGAATACTTACGTTTTTGGATCATAAAATGGTTCAAAATCACGAAGATATAAAAGACGTGTTCTACGAAAAAGATTTCAAATTTATTCTAGAAAAAAAGCAGTGGATTCTACATGAATCGCGAAAAGTGCCATATCCATATAAAGGCAAGTAAAAATGAATATATTTGTGTATTCATTTCTACAATGAGCTCATTTCAAGCCATATTTCGCCATGAGTTTTTCATAATCATCGTTGTCTTCTTCAAAATATACCGGATGAACTATGTAGGAAATGTATCCAACAATCTCATCTTGCGGATCATTTTTTTTCAAAAAATACATACCTCCATTTGTCTTATCGAAATATATAGCTTTGGTGATTCTAAAATATGTCGCATTATCACTTATGCGTGTTAATCTCTTCGTTTTCACGTATTTGCTGGGATCTGGATATAGAAAACCAAGATGTTCATATACATCATCTTTGTCTTCTTCAAAGACTGGATGTCGACAACCGCCAGAGCTTGCAAAACTTACTCCATTTTTTGTAAAAAGCGTTATCTCGTAACACCAAGGATTCGCACGACACAAAACACGCAAGATATCGGACATCTCCATTTCCATAACACAAGCATAACGAGGTTTCATTGGTGTATATTCTGTTTTTTTGCGATTTTCATGCTCGATTTCCAGTTAGCGTTTAACAAGTTCCTGAGGGTCTTCCGTATAATATTTATCTTTATTCCTATCTAAAATATACTCCTGGATGAAGGAATAAATTTCACTTTGCCAATCGTTACCTATCGGAGAAACGAGACCTTCGGTTTTTATCTCCGGAGCACTTTGTGGAGATGGCTTCGATGTTCCAGCGAACAGTGCATCTGCACTTAAAACTGCGAAAACAATCAGAATCTTAAATAAATTTCGCATTCATTCTTCTCCAAAACTTCCGGAATGTTACCATAGAAAAACTGAAACGAGAATGGTACTCTGGTGTCTGTGGTAAGAAGGTGGTTATTATGATAGTGATGCGATTCGCAGCTTATATTTTGTTATTCGTGTTCGGAAACGCATTCAGCAGTGTGTTGCATTTTTTGTTGGAAGATAAATATGATGTCTCTCCAGAACACACGTTTTTGTTTGGCACAGAATATGGCAGTTGTATTGCAACAATTTTAATGACATCTGCTGTTTTGCTTGCTTATTTCTATCTGAAAGAAAAATATTGTGTAAATCTAGATTCTTCTCCGGCCAAAAACAAAAAAACGACATCATGGTTTTCAGTCTCCAGCATTGACGATGAAATTTCACTTGATAATGGAATTCTAGCGATATCTATACTGAGTGTGGTCTATCATTGCGTGTGTGTTTTATATCTATACATTACATTTGCGCTGAATTTTGTCGCATTTTTAAAAATTGCTGCAACCTTGATGACGTTACTGCTGCTAATAGCGTATCTGATGATCGAAAAAAAGCATCGTGACGTGCGCAATTTCAAGTTGTACTATTCAACAGTCGCTGGAATAATGCTTTTTTGTAATGGTGTCTCCATATTGGCTATGTATAAGTACGCTAATCCAGAGATATTTATGCGCATCGTTGAAGATTGCGACACATATGAGATCGTAGACGATATTGGAAGCGAATGGAAAAATAACGAACTCAAAAATATAGAAGAACTTTCTCATTATTTGAGCGCAAAACTAATAATGCGAATGACATCAAAAGATATTACTTATAAATTAAAAGATAGTCGATCTATTGTTGTGCATTTTAATTTGATTTCTTTGGATGATGATGTGCGCAAAGTAAGAGCGGAAGATAGGTTAAATAGGAGACACTATCACGGCTTGGCCAGAGACAGGAAAAACTACAAAGTCGGCGCCAACTCAAAAACTTTTACCAGAAAAACATCAGAAGATAAGATAGAGAATACGATAGACCTGTTGCGTAGGCCTATTTTTGGTCCTGATAATCAGTGACTCCAAGAGGCTTTTGCAACAGGTCTAATAAAGTGCGAGACTGTTAATTGCTCAAAAACATATGCAGATGTGTAAGATTTATGTATTGACTCTGATCTAGGTGATGTACATGTAAAATCTTCCGATTTGACAGCATTTTTCCCGCCTTAAATTTTACATTTTTAGGCGCCGAAATATCTCGGATCCAGCGTCACGCTGGTTTTGCTAGAATTTCTGCGAAAGCATCAAGAAATTTAGTCGCATCTTTGATCGGAAAACCACTCTTTTTGGAAATAGCTTTTGTTAAGCCAGTCTTATCCATATTCGCAAATATCTAAAACATATAACAGAAATCTCACCAAAAACAATATCAGGCTGAAATGATGGAATTTTGAGGTGCGATTATTCGTGCACAACTTGCAATAGTTTGATCCGTACGGAAGGCAGTAGTATTCTGAAAGGAGTTTTTGCAAGTGCTGAATATTAAAAACCATGAATACACCTGGCTACCAAGATTTCGACTGTGACTTTTCGATATTTTCGAAACGTGATGCGACAAAAGAAAATATCAAAAATACAATTGCAATGAAATTTAAAAGTACTTTTAGCGGAGATGAGTTTTCAATTCCAACCATGTTATATGAACCTGAAAACGCAAATGGGAACATCATGCTTTATCTTCATGGCGGAGGTTGGGTAAAAGGAGGAATTGATAGTCACGATTGTCTGTGCAGAAAGATTGCAAATGCATTGAATATTAGAGTAGTTTCTGTTGAATACAGATTGGCTCCCCAATACAAATTTCCGGTTGCGCCAAATGATGCATTGGATGTCTATTGCGGATTATGCGAAAAAATAGATTTCGAGAATATCGTTCTTGCGGGAGATAGTTCCGGTGGGAATTTGTGTGCAGCGATCTGCATAAAATTAAGAGAAATAAAATTCCATCACTTACCTTCAGAACAAATTCTTTTTTATCCAGTTTTATCGAATAATTTTAATTCGGATTCGTTTTTGAAATTTGGACACGAGATTAATTTAACAAAATCTATGATGCAATGGTTTGTATACCAATACACTGGAAAAGATCTGGAAGATAAAGAGATGCTCAGCAATAAACTTCTGTATCCTATTCTGGAAAATGACATGTCCGTTTTTCCAAAAACAATTATTGTATCCGCCGAAAAAGATGTTCTCTTCGATGGACAATCATTATTTGCTGAAAAATTACAGAATGCTGGAGTGGAAGTTGATCGCATAACCATTAAAGATTCCAAACATGGATTCATGACTTTTGGAGAGAGTCACGCAAAATATGCTAAAGTGGCATTAGATTGGTTGAAAAATATACGAATTTAATATGCCTCTAAATTTTAGTTTTCAGGTCAATATAGTTCAAATAGCGAATTTTTCTTTCAGTAGTTGTTCCGTCGAATTTAGATACGCCAAATATCCGTCCACGCTCGCCAATTTTAGAGTGAACAAAGAAACACTGATTTTCAACATATCGACTGCAACCTCGGAATAAACGCAAAGTAAGAAGTGTAGACCATGCTGAAAGAATCTCAGAATTTTCCTTCAATTTTTTCTGGAATTCCAGTTGCGCTGTAAATATAGTACTTATATCCGGTCGGAATGAATTTCAAAATACCGTACAATTCGTCATCTTTTCCGTTTCTATTGATAATTTCAACAACATCTTTCTTAACATTTTTCATAACACTACCTTTACTGTTGCATGATTCAATAGTGACATCCTAAAGTGACTTTTTCAATAGATTCTGTATCCCATCCGCCACCACTCTTCCATTTTCGAAGCACACCTCAGCAAGCCGTTGAAAACACATAGAAATTTCGTGAGCGGAACAAGTGATTTTCACTTTCCTACCCTGAAACGACCGCTACTCCAGAGCTTTTGGTCGAACTTTTGCACTTGAGTTTTTAGTTAAATTTTAGAAAACGCCTCAAGCAGAGGGCTTCGATGGCATTTTGGAGACGATTCTCCAGTTCCGCTCGTTTGGAGAATAATCGGAGATTTGGAGTATCTAAATTCGACGGAACAACTACTGAAAGAAAAATTCGCTATTTGAACTATATTGACC
>BNWK01000016.1 GCA_025998775.1 Alphaproteobacteria bacterium
CTGCGCACCATGCTTGCCTTTGCTCAAGATACTTTCTAGCAATCCTATCTCTTCTGTAGTTAATGTTACTCGGTATAATTTCCTCATGTCTGCTATCCTCTTGTCCTAAAACAAAAGTATAGCATCTACTCATCCAGAATCATACGCTTGACTGTGTAGTAGGAGTCACAAAGGTTAACAGACAAACAGTAAGCGCTTGAAATGCCACGATAAAATCGTCAATGAAAAACGGAGAATAAGTTCGTAATGATGGGCTCTTCCTCCGCCAGGAACGTGACGTTCTATCCGAGAATTTTCTCTTACCAAAATGCAATGATATCGCTACAGTCGCTGTTGTAGAGGCTCTTGCGGTTTTGAATACGCTTTAAATTAAGACAAAATTATATACATCCAGACTATTCCACGATTTTTCCCACAAAATTCTCTCTCCATTCTCCAAAATCACGTACCTGGAGAATTTAGAAGTTCGCGCCGCAATTTCTTGAAAATACGAGATATTTTTGAGACAAATACGTGATAGACAAAGCAGGTTTGGAGAATGGAGATGGTTGGCGAGTGGGTTGAGAAAGATTTAAAAAGCTATTATAGAATCACAATCGCTATAGCGGAGACGTTTCTTTGCTACGCTCACATTGCCGAAAAAGAAGTTTCCATAAAATATTAGCAAGTCCCGACCATACGAAAATGCTGTAATTCTAGCGTTGCATTCTAAAAACGGAGCTCATTGTCAGCAATATAATAAGAAAAATTTCCCAAAAAACTCTTGCAATACAATTTGTGGTTGTGCTGTAATGCAGATGTGATATTTATGGAGGTTAATTATGAGCAATGCGAATTTTGTTGTTTTTGATCCAATGGTTGAATATTTCGATCCTTTTAAGATTCCTTTCTCCGGTACAGGGGTTTCCTTGTTTGGAAATTCCGATAAAGCTGAAGGAATAAGTGACAGTGCCATAGAGACTTGCAGTGCTTGTAGCGCTTGTTCTGCTTGTTCAAGCGCTTGTTGTGCATGTACCGCTTGTGGCAGTTGGTAAACGCAAAAATTACTAAGGAATCGTTCCTGAGTAAAGTGGACAACGATATTAATGTCGTGGCTGTGTTGTTTCACGTACACAGAAGTGATGAGTCCAATTTACTTGGTAACAATTCCTGGTGTTTTTGGTTTCGTGCATTTTTGTGATAGGGACTTTGGTTTTGAGGTATGAAAAGTTGTGGTGTTCAACAGTTGAAAGCTCCTTTTTATGTGCAATTCGAGGTAACAGACAAGTGCAATAATAGGTGCTTTTTTTGTTATAACGAAAAGGCTTGCACGTCCGGAGATGAATTGTCTTGTGACGAGATCAAACGTGTCTTGGATGAGTTGAAAGTGGCTGGAGTTTTTAGTGTAAATCTCAATGGCGGTGAGCCGTTGATGCGTGATGATTTTTTTGAGATTATGGAATATGCAAGTTATCTCGGATTTGATCTGCATCTTAATACAAACGGTACGTTAATAGACGACTACGCTGCCAAGAGAATCGCTCGATGTATGCGAAGCATATGTACATCTATTTTGCATTCAGATAGAGATTTTCATGATAAAGCTACAGGTCGCAAAGGTTCCTATGACGATGTCATTAGAGGAATAAAGTATTTGGTAAAAAATGGAGTACAAGTAGAAGTGAATGTATGCACGTCTAAACAGAATTATAAGGATATTTATAGCATTGCGAAATTGTCAGCTGATATTGGGTGTTATGCGCTGTGTTCTACTCGGTACATTTTAAATCATAAAGATAATTTAGATCTGCTGATGGACAAACAATCGACTATCGAATTAGTTGATGCATTAATTAAAGCAAAGAATGACTTTAGCGGTTTGCATTCTGTTACTCTTCCGGGCCCTGTTCCTTTTTGTGAATTGCCAATGGAATATCATGCTAAATTAGCGTCGCTTAACATACCTTGTCAATTTGGTTATGGTCTATGCAGAATCAGTGCCACTGGCAATGTGACTCCGTGCACTATTTCGGACGATTTGATTGGTGATTTAAGAAAAGACTCGTTTGAGAATATTTGGAATTCGGATAAATGGTCGAAGTACAGAAAATTGGAGCATCTACCATCTAATTGCAAATTGTGCGATGATTTGTCGTTTTGTCATGGCGGTTATGTGGTGTATGATCAGTCGATTTTGTCCTGTAATGTGTGCGTTAACACAAAAAAGTGGTGTGAAGCAGATGTTCAGTGAACAGGATAGAATCAGAATTCTAGAACAAAGTTTGTCAATGGCTCCAGTCAATGTTCAGTTGGAATTAACAGAAGCCTGTAATTTGACGTGTAGCTTCTGTTACAATAGCAGAAATCCTGTGGAAAGCTCGAAATATGAGAAAATCATTGAAAAGCTAGTCCAAGAAGGCGTTATGGAAATTGTGCTTACCGGAGGAGAGCCGATGTTGCACAAAGATTTTCTAAAAATAGCCAAGATTTGTGCGGAAAGTTTTGCGCGAGTCCAGGTACAAACAAACGGAACGTTCCTTACGGATGATGTCGCTTCATATCTTAATAAGTACGGAATTGGCAATATAAATATATCGCTCCATGGATGTGAACAAACCCATGAAAATCTGACTGGAGTTAAAGGCAGCTACCAAAGGGCTATTGATGGGATAAAAGCTATTATGAAAACTGATATTAGTCTGTGCACAAATTTTGTTCTTACATCGCAAAATATCAGAGAGTTCCAGGAACATGTGGACCGTATGTACAATATGGGTGTTAAGCTTTTTTCCTTAACAAGATTTACTCCTGTAGGACTTGGAAGTTCGTCCAGATTTCTTGAAGTATCGATCGATGAATTACTAGAGGTACTGCGCTATACAAATCTTAGGCATTCACAGGACAAAGAGTTAAATTTTCTGTTGGCTAATTCCATACCTCTCTGCGCTCTTCCGGATGACCTTAGAAATCATTGCAATTATTGTCATTTTGGATCGTCGAGATTCTACATAGACGTCCACGGTAACGTTCTAATGTGCGGAATGTCCAGAATTAAGATAGGTAACATACTTGAGGCTTCTTTGAAAGAAATAAAAATGAATTCAGATATTTACAAATGCCATGTTAGTGGAGCAAAAATCTCGTCTCCCTGTGCTATCTGTCGGGACTTTCATCTATGCAGAGGAGGATGCAGGGCAGCAGCACTTGCGGCCACTGACGACTATTTTGGTCGCGATCCGCTATGTAGCAGATGTATGGCATGTAATTGATTGGAGAAAGGTAATGGCATGTAATTTTTCGCTGAATGATAAATTGATGTTGGGCAGTAGCACTTATATGAGGAACGAATCATTTGGAAAGTTAGTGGTTTCTAAGGGAGGGGCGACTTTATGCCTCAATGATGCAGCGTCGTACATTGTTGATTTGTGCGACGGAACGCTGAGCGCACAGAAAGTAATCGAGAAAATCGTGTTATCGGTACAAACTGATGACAGACATTCTTTATCATCAAAAATTGAGAAAATTTTGGATGCACTCTGTGGCGTTAATGTCTTAGTAGTCAAGAAATAATGTATCCGAAAATTTATCCAAAACGATTGCATCTGGAGTTAACTAGTTGTTGTAACTATAGATGCTTGATGTGCGCTCATGGATATAATAGTTTTGGCAAAAGCATAAGTAGTGTTGTTAAAAGCACAATAATTAATGAGCTTATACCACACGCAACGCAGATGGAGCTTCAGGGTACAGGAGAAAGTCTATTGTACGACGGATTAGGTGATATTATAGAAGCCGGAGAAAAGTACAATTGTGAGATGATCATAATAACAAACGCTTCTCTTTTAGATAGGGGAAAAATGTTAATGCTGACAAATGCTGGATGTCAGATAGTGATATCAATGGATTCTCCAATAAAGTCCACCTACGAAAAAATAAGAATCAACGGTGATTTCGACAAAGTCTGTAACAATCTCGACTATTGGAAATACTTGAAAAATAGTATGATGGAAGATCATAGGGCTTACTTCTCCATTAACATGGTGCTGTGTTCTCTAAATTATATGCAATTGATAGAAATGATCGATTTTTCCATAGATAATTGCGCCGAATATTTGTTTGTATCTGAGGTTAGACCATGCGTTCTCGATGAAATATCCTGGAGCAAATTAACTCTGGAGAAAATCAAAGAGACCGAAGAATTTAAAAAGATGATTAATGACGCCCAACGCTATGCAGAACAAAAACAATTCAAAATTATTTTCAATTTCATAACTGATATAAAAAAAGAACACCTACGCAACATCTGTCTATCTCCCTGGGAACACGTATTCATTTTTGCTTCCGGCGATGTTTCTGTATGTTGTGAAGTTCCTCAAATTTTCGGTAATCTAAATGAAAACGATTTTGATTCCATATGGAATGGGGTAAAATTGAACAAATTCAGGGTATCGATGGCAGTGGGAGAATATAATAACAAATGCAAAGCATGCTGTTTACAGTGGGGAATAACTCACGGCTAACATTTCAGTTTTTTCCACAGTTGCTTGTAGGTATCACTGTTTTCGATTAGGTAATCATGAGATCCGCAGCATTCTATTGCGCCGTTATTGAAAACAAATATTCTGTCCATTTTTGATATAGTCGATATTCTGTGGGCAGCGATTATTACTGTTTTATTTTTCATCAACTCATCCAACGCTTCTTGGAGGTACATCTCTGTGATTGAATCTAGCTGTGAAGTTGCCTCGTCCATTACCAAAATTGGAGCATCTTTCAATATCGCTCTTGCGATTGATATACGCTGACGCTGTCCACCCGATAATTTCACACCTCGTTCTCCTATGATTGTGTCGTATCCATTGGATAAATGTTCAATAAACTCGTGAGCGTTTGCATATTTTGCTGCTTTAATGACATCATCTTTGCTGGCATTTGTGCAGCCGTACTTTATGTTGTCGATAACAGATCTGTGAAACAAAATCGCGTCCTGAGATACTAAGCTAATACACGAACGCAGAGAAGCCTGCGTAACACCGCTAATATCAGTTTTATTTATGTATATATTTCCGAAATTCAGTTCGTAAAACCTCAACAACAGGTTAATGAATGTCGTTTTACCACTACCAGAATGCCCGACCAGTCCTATTTTTTCTTTAGATTGTATTTTTACATTCAAATTTTCAAAAAACATATTTTTATATCCAAAAGAAACATGATCGTATATTATATCACACTCTTTTACGCTCAACACTTTCGCATCTTTTTTGTCGGCGATTTCTATAGGCGTAAAAAGAGAAAACATGCACTGATTGCACATACCAGTATTGCTATTAATTTTGTGAATTATTTCCGTGCAATTCCATATATGATCTGTAATTTGAAAACTTAGTCCAAGAATTAGCACAAAATCCCCCAGAGTAACGAGATTTTTGGATCTTAGAAAAACCAGCAGACATAACATAATTGAAACCAACAAAGAAGTGCACAATCCCTGAAAAAAAGCTACTTTTAAAAATGCTAGTTCTTTTCTTCTGAAACTTTCGTTCATATCGCTTAAAAAATTAGCCAGCAATGTCATTTCATATTTTTCATTTGAAAATGCTTTGATATTTATGGCATTCGCTATACAATCTGATATAATTCCAAATACGTTAGAGAGGCAGTAGCTATAATCTTCTGACAGCTGGAAAATTTTTCTGAAAACTACGAGACTAATTAATCCGAAGACAACACTCCAAACCATTAATCCACCAAAAAACAACATATGTACATGATACATGCAAAACATCGAAACGATGAGTAATACAAAGCTTATGGTTATACGAGACAAGTCATAAATTGTTAACTCGGAACAGTCTGCAATGGTTCTTATATTGTTGGAGAGTTTCCCGGCCAAATTATTCTGAAAATATCCGTACGAATGCTCATACAGATAATCACAAATATCATGAATAACATCGCTTTTTGTTTTTAACTGTAATTTATAGACGATATAAGACGATATTCTCCACGCAATATTGTTTATTACCTGGTATGCTACAAATATCACAACGAGATATATCGAGCCTGTAATAATGTCATCATCATGTGTATTCGAAACGACATCTATGATTATTTTGCTCATATATGGACTTGCAACGCAACATCCGCCAAGTAATGCAGAACTAAACAGAAGTGCGGCAACATAATATGCCTGTTTCTCCAAGAAAGACCATAGGTAAAGCAAAAATGATCTATTTATCCTCATAGAACCTCGAAAAATCCAAAATTTAACATCGTTGTACACAACTAGCAGTATACAATTGATTACAAAAATTAGCAGCAATATTTAATATACTAAAACATTGCATACTTTGAAGCCAAGGAATTGTTGCCAAACAAACTAGAAATCTTGCTTTTTATAGGCAAAATAACATAGCTCCATTCACCATGAAAATCATCACTGGATATATTAATTGCATTGAAAACCTTGGTGAAACTTGGAAATATCTATATCCACAGGAACAATCGAGAATCATGCGTTTGCTTATCAATTTCATTGAGCCGCCCAGTCATTCACGAGCTTTTCCGTTTGCTCAAGCAATTTAGCGCGCTTTTTCTCTGTACTGACGTCTTCTTTGGATTTACAATCCTTTTTGTGCGGTTTCGATCGCATATTGGTCTCCTCAAGGTTAATTTAAAATATTCACCTATTCTGGAGACCTTTCACTTTCTTTGCAACTAAAAATATATACTCGCTCTATTTTCAGCCGGTCTGGCCAGTCTCATATCTTTCTGAACTTGGACAATCCCGCACACACGCACTATATTTAATTGAAAACTCTCCACTGGCTAGTATCTGTATTTCCAGCTTATGCCGGCTTCGCCTCTTGTGTTTGCTTTTATCGACATTTCCGGAGTAACTACTAGATCAACGTCAAAAGATGCGCCTTCAGATGTCTTATTAACGCTGATGTACACGTTATCGTCTATATATTTTCCTGCGCTTACATTCATATCTCTTTCCGGTTCAGTGTTATCTTTGTTCAGTGAACTTGTTTTTCTATCACCTGTGGAAAATGATAAGCTGTCTATTACACCGATATTTTGAAACGTATTTAATATTGAAAAAATATATCCTTGACCTTTAAAGCTCTC
The DNA here is from genome assembly GCA_025998775.1 of Alphaproteobacteria bacterium. GTDB lineage: Bacteria > Pseudomonadota > Alphaproteobacteria > UBA3830 > UBA3830 > BNWE01. The sequence continues at coordinate 7,117 of BNWK01000016.1, forward strand.
CAACACATGATACAATTGAGCAGTCTCAAGAGCCGTTAGATGTTGTAGATCTTTTTCGAAAACGATATGCGATAGAATATTTTCCTTGGAGCGCTTTGGAAATGAACGCAAATCGATTTCTACGCCTTTTTTGGGATCGTTTTTTATATCCATGTATGCTGTAAGGTCACCTAGAGCGCGACGACACACAAAACTTGCTTCTGGCTCGAAAGGAAACTCCTTGAAAAATTCAGCAGATCCTTTGATTACCTCCATTCTTTTTCCAAAAAGATTCAGACGCCCTTTGCCTTTGGGCATTTTCAATGTTCCAAGCAAAGTTGCTTCGCCCTCATAGGTCGACAAATGCAATTTTCCGCTTAATAGTATTTCAAAAACTTTTCCCATAAGATTTATTTTGCGACAGTCCATTTTGATGTCGTACTTTAGAAAATCTTTTTTGGCTGTGCTTATCTTTTTGGTTTTATCGATAATATTTTTTTCGTTTTCTATGATGATATCGCTATTGTTAGATGTGGAATCAGAATCAAATTTCTTGATATTGCATTTCGGAACAGTTACGTCGCCGGAAATTAACATCTCACCGAGCCCGCCTGTTATTTTTCCGTCACCAACGATTTGTGCCATTATATTATCAGAATCCAAAAGCTTATAATTATCAAAATGAAGCCCAAAATTGGCATTTATGTTCGGATATAAATCTTTTAGTGAAAGTACACAATTTCCATCTACCGTGAGTTTTTTCTTCTTGGAATCTACAAAAATTCCGGACGCAATCAAATTGTTACCACCGTTTCCAGTTAATGATATGGTTCCATTCCTGAGCATTATATCGTTTATAATGAAGCGCGCATTTCGCAGAGTGATAGTTCCGGTTATTACTGGATTCACCATACTGCCGACTACATGCAAATCACCTTTTAATTTGCCGCGTATATCTATTTTATCCGCTAGATCTAGAAGATGCTCCAGATTTGAATTCGCAAAGACATGACACTTTAAATTTTGGCCGTAAATGTTTTTTGGGATCGTTCCATTGGATTGAAAAACAATCGGTAAAAAAGCATCAATTGTTATATTTTCATCTTTATGATTAGCAACATTCGCTTTTACAGCCATTCCCCCATTGGTGGTGTTTAAATTTACATTCACAATATTTTTTTTAGGTAACAAACCGAATATGGATAGATCCCCTTGCCCTATTATCGGTCCGCCATTCATTGCTAATTTTAGCGAACCATCAAGCTTACATGCCGGTATGCTTTTATTTAATTTACGTAGCCATTTTGTTTGGAAAGCCTCAATGCGAACGTCGATCTTACGACTATTTCCAGAGATATTTACCGCTCCAATATTTGCGCCTTTTGTGTTCGATAAATGACAGGAGACTTTGTAAACATTATTTAGAAAATCAAGATTGCAAACATCAAAATTGCATATCGCTTCCGGAGACTTTATGGAACATTCTGCAAGAGATATTTTCTTTTCAGATTTGCTACATTTTCCAGCGGCCTGAAGAAAGAAATTATCGTGCAGAACAGCGGATAAATTAGCTTGCTCACCTATCAGACTGAGCTGTAAATCAGAACATTTCATCCCTTGCAATTCGGCATTTTTTGATTTGATATTGATATTGTCTCCGGCTAATGTTGCCTCTACTCCATCAAGACTATTTCCGTCGAAAACAAAGTGTTTGATGAAACATTGGGCAGACAACACACCGTCATTTTTATAAACAAACTTTCCGGAGCAATCGCCAGAAATTGGTGCTAATTTATTCCAGAACTCCATATTATTGAAATTAAATTCAAATGAATATGTCGCTTCCTTTGATAGATCAAAAGGTTCGGAAGATGATATATATCCTGCATTATTTGCTACCAATTTTAGATTTTTGATATGTACTTTTTCGCCGATTTTCGCATTGCCGGTTAGGTCGAAATCTTCACCATCTATTTGTAGATAAATATCATGAGATTCATCGAATTTGCATTGCAATTTCTTTAGCTTAAATCCCAAAATATCGATCCATCCAATGTCTCCGGACGCATTCAAAACATTGTTTTGAAAATCACAGTTTAGCTTTCCAACGTCTTTTTCGAACTGCCGGAAAAGTACCTCGACATGACTTTTGAAATTGTCGTTAAAATCACATTTTGCATCTATGACCGAGACGACATCAGTGAAATTTTGTTTTATATTTTCCGGAAGGTCTTTCGTGAATTCGCGTAAGTTAACCTGAGCACTTATATCCGATTTTTTGGATTTTATATATAAATTCCCAGAAATTGGATAGATTTTATTCTGATATTCCACAAGTGCATTTTCAATTTTTATGTCAGATAAGAGATCTTCATAACTGCCATTGGATTTAACTTTTACCAGATTGTTAGCGAACTCGCATTTATAACTCGCAATGTTTTTTTCGAGATCACAAACAAACAAACTTCCATTAAAACCATAGAAGTTCTTGAACTTTATTTCGCTGTTTATGCATTCGGACCAACTCCACGCCAGCAGGACATCCAGCTCATGTTCCTGATTTATCTTGCCGCACAAATGGTCGTAATTTCCTTCGGATGTGTAATGCAAATCTTCAATCCAATACGTGTTTCCGGCGATATTCAAAGTTCCTTTTCTCAGCGATAGATCAGCAACAAGAAATCTCAAAATTTCCATGATTAGAACAAGATCTGGAAGCTTCTGGTCAGTATCGCTTTCCTGAACAGCACAGTTAAGAACAAGCTCATCAATATAAATGAAAGATCTATCGATTGTCGGTCTTTTGCTCAGATTTATATTTGAAAGTATTAGCTCCATTCCGTCCGGAGTTTTGAAGAGGATTTTTTTAATTTTCGTTAGGTCGCGATTGAGTTTTTCAACAACGAAAATAATATTCTTTGTTTTGAAATAGCTAGTGATGGCTTCCAGTAGAACATCTCGCCCCGCATCAAAAAAAAACATAGTAACAACAACGCCAGATACCAAAACTACTGCCGCACATAAACCAAGAACAATTTTACCAATGCTTTTTATGCTTTTCTTCAAAACGCATGTCCCAAGCTAATGTAAAACTGCATTTTAGAATCTTCTTTTCTCTTCTTCAAAGGAAAAGCAAGGTCTACTCGTATTGGACCGATACTCGTGTAATAACACGCACCAAACCCAGCGGAAAAAAACCATCTTTTCGCTTCTATTTTTAATTCATCACGTCTGGAGCGATTTTGAAAGATTTTCGCTCCATCAAAAAATGCAACAGCTCCAAAATCGGCATTGATTTTTCTCCGAATCTCTGTATTAAATTCCAACAAAGATTTTCCACCCATCGGTAATGTTATAATTTCCTTGTTATCCGTTTGTTCCTCGTCATTCGCCTGTTTTTCATATTCACAAGTTATCATTTCTGCGGCCATTTGATTTGCATATCCTCTTACGGAATTCATTCCGCCAGCATACAATCTTTTGTCCAAGGGGATATCGTCGATTTTTCCACCTATTATATTTTTTTGGGAAACATGAAAGGAGAAAATGGTTTTCTTCAGTTCATCAATGGCATAATTATATGAGAAACCTAGATCTAGATTATGCAAATGTCCAACTGCTGCATTATGTAATTGCATACGACAAATTTTAACAGACGCTCTATAGCCTTCGGTTGGATTCAGCGGAACGTCCCTGTTATCAAAAATAAATTCTAGAGGAAATTTTATATCGTTATATTTTTTATTAACGTCTGTTTTTTCATTTAGTTTTGGGAAGAATATTTCGTCGAAATCAGGATGACTTTCTTCTAGATCTATATAATTTCTCTCCAAATCGCATCCCACTTGCATCGACGTTACCGAAGACAATGGATAAAAAAGCATAAGAGATGCTTTATCGCTCTTCTTAAAAAATACGTTTGTGAGCTCCTGACGCCGAGAGAGAATGTATTCAGCTGTATTGTTGGCCGCAATCAGATCCGGTTGTGTCAGGGCAACTTCAAACGAATAGTCGCTTCTTTTGGATTTCACTTTCATTGGAGTTCCATCAACCGTAAAACGCAATTTTTCTCCACCTCCGAATGTATTGTAGTTCGTCCATGACGCACGAGTCATGATTGATTTTAGTTTTTCATTCGCCTTGGATTTTTTATCAAAATTCATGTTTTTTGTGCCGGAATATAACAAACTGAAATCTATCAAATGCTTTTTATCTTCCTCGAGAGTCATGAGAATTGGAACTTTATCATCAATGACGCGATCATTCATTGGTTTTATGCTAACATCCGAAAAAATTTGAGTATCCCGCAATTTTTCTTTCGTCCGTTTTGTCTTTTCTATATCGTATGTTTCTCCTTCTTTCCATACTATGCGATTTCTTATAAAATCCGTACTTATTCCGGGAAAAGCCTTAATTTCCGTGAAATAAAACTTCACATTTTTTTGTGGATCTATCGTTAAATTTAAGATTGCAGCTTTATTGGAGTAATCTAGATATACTCTTTTTTCCAGGATCTTTGGATCAAAAAAACCATTAGATTTAAGAGCAACAGCTACATCCTCTATGAGACTTTTTATTTTTGCGATGGATGCACCTGCACCACTGAGTTCTCTTTCAAACTTATCCTGATATTTTTTGGCATTATCTTTTCCGACAAGCTTTAAATTTAGCTTCAGATCAAATTGCTTTCCGAGATCTATGTATATTTTTACATCAACAAGTCCTTTGTTAATAACTTTTATTTTATGCTTTACATCTGCTTCGTAAAACCCAAGCTCGTGTGCTTTTTTGTGTATATCATTGATATCACTGCTGATTCTATCAAGCAACGCCTTCATGCTACTGACTGTTTTATCTGCTTCGCTAAACGTACGCAGTGATTTCACATCCTGCTCTATTTCCGAACCAGAAAACATTTCTGATATTTCTCCAAATATGTTCTGTTCATTTTTAATCAATAATTCAACATGATAGCGAAAATCATGCATGTCATCATCTTCTGGTATATCTTCGGATTTATTATTGGTGATTTCTGTATGTATAATTTGAGCATCTTCTGCCGCTGCAAAAAAAAACAAAAAAACACTGGTAAGCGAATATTTTTTTAGCACCATATGCTCCTTTCTTCCGCTACACGTTGGTTTTCTATAGCATTTCTTATGGCGCTCATAAGTCGATTCATAAAACGGATATTATGAACGGCAATGGCTTGTAAGGCGAGCAACTCATTGGCCTTTAATAGATAATGCAAATACGCCCTCGAGAAAATCCTGCAACTCGGACAATCGCAATCCGGCTCTATGGGGAAATCATCATCTTTGTATTGGGAACGTTTCAGATTTATGTGTTCCCTAGTTGCAGAATCTCGATATTTTGCTTTTACCAACGCGCCACCATGTCGAGCAATTCTCGTCTGATGTACGCAATCAAACGTATCAATACCAAGCGCAACTCCATTGAAAATATCTGATATACCTCCAATGCCCAGAAGATGTATAGGTCTGGATCTATCCAATCCATTCATTGCCATTTCAACGACTTCCATCATTTGCGATTTATGTGATCCGAGAGTCCCGCCAATGGCTGTCCCAAAAAACGGCTGACTACTCACAAATTCGGCGCTACGTTTTCGCAAATCCGCATGAACACCTCCCTGAATTATACCATACATTGCCTGTGATCCATCGTTTCCCCGAATAAATTCATCCAGCGATCTCTTTTCCCATCGGTGGGATCGCTCCATTGATTCTTCGGTGTATGTTTTATCGCTGTGAAACGGCGTACATTCGTCAAAAGCGACAATTAGATCCGCGCCCAGATCACGTTGCACCTGTATAGATTTTTCAGGAGTAAGCTGCTGCATACTTCCATCCCAATAGGATTTGAACGTTGCGCCATTTTCGTCGATAGATGACAGCATTGACTGACCAGATCTGCGTCCTTTTATTTCATCAGCTACCGATCCATGTCCCAAACTGAATATCTGAAATCCGCCAGAGTCCGTAAACATCGGACCGTCCCAGCCCATGAATTTATGCAATCCACCACGATTTTTAATATGCTCAGATCCCGGATGAGCAAACAAATGATAGGTGTTTGCTAAAATGATAGATGTCTCGGTTTCTCGAAGCTGATATGGAGAAATGCCTTTCACACTTGCTTTTGTGCCGCAAAAAATAAAAGCTGGAGTTTCTATAACGCCGTGTGGAGTAGTAATCATCCCTCTCCTGGTGGTTGCACCACTGGCGCTTTCTTTTGCTGAAGCGGCTATAACATTGAAAGTAGCGCTCGCATACAATTCAGAAGGTCGCAAAGCATTATCGGATCCAACGTCACGTTGGGTGCTCGCATACAATTCGGAAGGTAGCGAAGCATCATTGGATCCAACGTCACGTTGGTTAAAATTATCGTACATTATCTGCTTTCACAAAAAACCCTGCTAATCTTACTAGAGGAACACACAGTGCCGCAACAATTAATCTGATAAAATAGGTAACGAAAATGTATGTTGTCCAGAGAGATGACAGCGATATGGGATTTTCTGCTAACACAACCCAGGCAAGCAACGAGAATACGCAATTGTCTACAAAAGTCGATAGTGCCATTGATATCAGCGATCTACATGAAACACTTCTATCCTTGAAGATTTTTTTTAGGGTAGAAAATATAAAGATATCAGTGAATTGACTCACAACAAATGAGAGCAAACTCGATACAAACAATACAATTGTTGGAGAAAAAAGCATTTTAATTTCACTATGCATATTGACACATTCCGAGCTACTGATCTCCGGATGTAGCACTGCAATCTTCATTGCAACCACAAATAGCAAATAACCGAAAAAGCTAATCCAGACTCCTCTTTTGGCAGAATTTTCCCCGAAATACTCGTTCAATATGTTATCCACCGCAAAAGTCGTGGAAAACACAACAGTACCTAACGCAATCGGATCATCAATCAGTGTATATTTAGTGAGCTTAAGTACCTGTATATTGGATATTATGATGGCAACTGTCGAATACACGTAAAGTCCCTCACGGCCTAAAAATCTAACCGCTATCAAAATACTTATAAAACAAACGACTAACGTTGATAGACTCAGTAATTCAGGCATTTTATTTTTCTTTATGAGATTTCACGTACGGGATCAAGAGACCTAACATGTTCTGGAGATTCTCCACCTTTTTCCGCGACCATCATAACAACATCAGACAAAAGTGGAAAGCTATCAATCAACATTTCTCCATACCAATTGAGATTATAGCTGAAGTTGTATGGCCAGAATTTGAAACGTTCATTTATGCCTAGAACATTCGTCATCGAAAAATGCTCTTCTGTTATCATGGAAATTATATCTTGTATGTTGTATTTCACCCTTCTCGTTATTTTCGCATTTTTTTTCAATACATTGGCGTTCTTTTTATTCATGGAGATCACAATTAACTTCCCACCGGTTTTCAGAGTGCGAAATGCTTCAATTATGAAGTCGCGATTGCTGGAAGAAAATTCAACGAAATGAATCGCTATAATACAATCCCAAGTATTTGGTAGGAACGGAAGTGATGTTTCATCTACAGTCACAGTTCTAAATGGGCGAATGTTTGGCCAACGAATCATCGGATAATTCTTTGGAATTGCGTAATACAACTCATTCAAATATATGGATTCCAAAAAATTTCCACAAAATCCCAAAACCAACGTTTTTGATCTTTTATTTTCTATAGAATTATTTATTATACGAATCAGGTCTGCCTCGAGTATACTTCCACCTGAGTCAGTCTCGTAAAAAAGATTTAGCAAAGATACGTTTGTATTTTCCATGATCTTATTTATACAATACTTTAGCGTAAAATGCATAGACCATTAGAGGAGATTTATGACTAAGTCAGATTTGATAGAGAGAATTTCGGAAATCTATCCGTATATGAACCTTAAAAACGTTGAAAAGGTTATCTCCATTGTAATTGGAGAAATTGTCAATGCGCTGAAAAACGGCAGACGTGTTGAGCTTCGAGGATTTGGAGCCTTTTCGGTACGTCTCAGAGGGGAATCCACCGGACGAAATCCTCGAACTGGTGAGAGTGTGAAAGTAGAGGCAAAAAATGTTCCATTCTTTAGAGCCGGCAAACATCTCAAGGAAATGATAAACGGAGAAGCCACATCGTCGGGGGAAGATGATTATTGAATAGGATAGTACAGAATGAATTGGCTCACTAATTTCGTAAGACCAAAGATTAGAGCTCTGGTCGGCAATGACGTTCCGGACAATCTCTGGGAAAAATGCCAGAAATGTGAGCAAATGTTATTTAGCAAAGAATTGGGATCTGTATTCAGAGTATGCCCTCACTGCGGCCATCATATGAAGATGAGCGTCAAGGAACGCATTGCGAGCCTCTTCGATGATGGAGAATTCACGAAGATACCGTATAATTCATGTGTGTCGGATCCGCTGAAGTTTAAAGATACCAAGAAATATTCCGATCGATTGAAAACTGCTCGGGAATCCGGTGGTGAAAACGAGGCTGCCGTTGTTGGATACGGTAAAATCGGTGGACATAAGACTGTAGCCGTTTTGTTTTCTTTTGATTTCATGGGAGGATCGATGGGAATGGCCGTAGGAGAAGCGTTTATCGCCGGCGCAGAATATGCCGTTTCCAAAGGACATTCATTTCTTGTTGTCCCATGTTCCGGAGGGGCAAGAATGCAGGAAGGGATATTTTCTCTGATGCAAATGCCTAGAACCGTTGTCGCCGTAAATAAGATGAATGAGTCCGGACTGCCGTACATAGTTCTTCTGACGAACCCCACAACCGGAGGCGTATCTGCCTCGTTTGCCATGCTTGGGGACATACACATTGCAGAACCAGGAGCACTAGTGGCGTTTACTGGTCCGCGTGTAATTGAAGGTACCATTAGAGAAAAATTGCCAGATGGTTTCCAATTATCCGAATACCTTTTTAATCACGGCATGGTAGATATGGTAATCCATAGAAAAGATCTAAAAGATAACATCGCCAAAATACTCGGTATTCTCACCCACAAAAAATAAAACAGAATTGTCACACTTTGCTGGTATGGAATGCGGCTTGAACTTTTATCTCTTCCGTCCCATATCTTTCTGAGCTTGGACAGTTGACTTAGTGTGCGATGATGCAAAATTGAGTTTTACACATTTGTTTTTAATTCACAAATGGATATGTTTCTGATAAACTACTGCGTTCTGATGGTTTATTGGGGAAAGAATAGATGATCTCATTGAAGAATGTATCCAAGAATTACAGCGACCTGTCGGTGATTAGCGATATATCCATGGAAATACAGTCAAATGTTATATATGGAATTATCGGGAAGAGCGGTGCCGGTAAATCGACTTTGATCAGATTGATGAGTCTTCTGGAGAATCCCGATGCCGGCGAAATTTGCTATGACGGTGTTCGAGTGGATAACCTGAAGGGCAAGGAACTGCTGGAATGTCGTCATCAGCTGGGCATGATCTTCCAGAACTTCAATCTTTTTTCGTCTCGAGACGTCTTTGGGAATGTGGCATATCCTCTTGAAATTGTTGGTAAAGATAGGGAAAGCATTCGAAATAGAGTGCATGAGTTGCTGGAGTTGGTTGGATTGTCGGATAAATCTGCCTATCCCATAAGCAAGCTATCCGGTGGACAAAAGCAGCGGGTTGCTATTGCCAGAGCTCTTGCCAATCATCCGAAATTTTTGTTTTGTGATGAAGCTACCAGCGCTCTCGATCCACAAACGACGAAATCGATTCTTCGGTTGGTTCGGGATATTCGCAATAAAATGGGCCTGACTGTTGTGATGATCACTCATCAGATGGATGTGGTGAAGGAAATATGCGACTATGTGTCTGTAATTGATGGAGGAACGATCATCGAGAACGGCACGCTAAAAAGTCTTGTCAGTTTTCCTCACACCCAAATTGCGCGAGAATTTATCTCCACTCTGGATCCACTGGAGGAAAAGGTACTTCGGAAATTTCCTCCAAATTCAAGGATATGTCGTTTACACTTTGGAAGTGAATCCGTCATGGAGCCGATTCTCTCGAAAATAATAAAGACTTGCCAAGTGGATGCAAACATATTGTCCGGCACACTGAGGACTGTTAACGATGAACCAATCGGAGAGCTAGTGGTAGAATTCATTGGAGCAGCGGAGAATTTAAATTCCGCCATTTGTGAGTTAAAATCCTACGGAATTATGATAGAGGTGTTGCATGGTTGAGACGTTGCAAATGTTGGTGGAGCCTACGCTTAGTACGATCTATATGGTAGCGATATCAACGGTTTTCTCTTTAATTTTGGGATTCCCGTTTGGTGTCGTTCTTTGTGTGACGTCAAAGGGACATCTGATGCCAATGGCAACACTAAACAACGTTTTGGGACGGACCGTAAATGTACTCCGTTCGTTTCCATTCATCATATTGATGATACTCGTGTTTCCTCTGTCCCGTCTGATTGTCGGTACCAGCATCGGTACAGCTGCGGCCATTGTTCCACTGTCGATTGCGGCGGCCCCTTTTGTGGCGAGAATCATTGAATCTGCTCTGAGGGAAGTTGATCCGGATTTGATTCTGGCGGCAAAGGCAATTGGATCCACAAATATTCAGATTATTTTCAAAGTAATATTGCCGGAGGCTTATCCGGCGCTCATAAATGGTATAACATTGGCAATAATAAATATTATTGGGTATTCGGCTATGGCGGGTGCCATCGGAGGCGGAGGACTCGGAGATTTGGCAATTTGTTATGGATATCAGCGGTTTCGATTGGACATAATGACTGGAGCTGTGTTGGTAATCATGATTATAGTGGAATTGGTTCAATCTCTCGGGAGCAAAATAGCCAATGATGTACTAAAACGAAGGGGATTGTCTTAAAATGAAAAAAATACTGTTGGCGCTGTCTATTCTGCTGATTGTGGGTGTGAGTTATGTGTTTCTTCATAATGGGGATCATCATGGTGAGAAACTACGAATAGGAGCGTCTCCTCTACCTCATGCAGAAATCCTTAATTTTGTGAAAGAAGATCTGGAAAAATCCGGAATAGATCTGGAAATAATAGAGTTTACGGACTACGTTACTCCGAATCTTGCGCTGAACGAAAAACAAATTGACGCAAACTTTTTTCAGCACAAGCCATATCTGGACAGCTTTATAAAAGAGCATGGCGTCGCTCTTGTGTCGTTGATAGCCGTTCACATCGAACCACAGGGACTTTATTCGCAAAAAGTGAGAAATGTCTCGGACCTCGAAGATGGAGCAACTATCGCTATTCCTAACGATCCAACGAACGAGGGGAGGGCACTGCTGCTGCTACAGGCAAACGGTATTATTCAGCTGAAAGCGGGAGTTGGATTCGGATGTACGCCGTTTGACATCATCAGTAATCCCAAAAATCTGAAATTCAAAGAATTGGAGGCTGCTCAGCTTCCGCGTGTCCTGGCAGACGTAGATGGAGCCATCATAACAGGAAACTACGCCATCGAAGCCAAATTAAAACCACTGGAAGATGCGCTACTTCTTGAAGCCGGCGACTCTCTCTATGCCAATGTCATAGCGATTCGTCGTGAAATGAAAGACGATCCGCGCTTCCAAAAATTGATCAAACTATTGAAAACTGACAAAGTAAGACAGTATATCTTGCACACCTATGGCGGAATTATTCCAGCATTCTAATGGTTGTACCATTGGCGCTAATGGCTTTGCCTTCTGTTGAGAGATGTGCTTACAATGCCAAAAAGGAATCAATGTCAGTTACAATGCAAGATATTTTTGCATTTAATCCCTAACCCCGCTCGAAGTTACCCAGTTTTTGGAAAAAAATAAAAAAAATCATAATAATTCTTGCGGTTATCCTTGAGATGCGTTATATTATATGCACGTTAATTAGCATGCATATGGAGTGTCAAAAATATGAGTTTACCGAAGTGGATTGAGCCATTTAAGGAGCCGCGCACGGCGATAAAATGCATCAAGAGCAAATACTACAAATGCGAGGTTCGTTATTGCTACGACGCGGAGCGCAAGCGTTCCATGCAGAAAACCACACGTTTGCTGGGGAAAATAACCGAGAAAAACGGATTTATTCCATCTTCAAACCCTAACCCCGCTCGAAGTTACCCAGTTTTTGGAAAAAAATAAAAAAAATCATAATAATTCTTGCGCTTATCATTAGATTATGTTATATTATATGCAGGTTAATTAGCATGCATATGGAGTGTC
>BNWK01000017.1 GCA_025998775.1 Alphaproteobacteria bacterium
TCGTCTTATTGCTGGAAATATTGTTGATGTTTCAACGCTTGTAACAACATTTAAATTGATGTCAAAACTCGGCGCAAATCCTCAAATGACGATAATGGATGCCGGTTATTACAGCGAAAAAAACATCCAAGCTTTATTTAATTCTGGAATTTCATTTTTGCCCCGCCTGCCAGCCGGAAGAATTTTGTATAAGTCATTGATTAAACAAACAAATACTACATTGGAAACCGCAGAAAATGCTGTTGCGTTCAACAAACGCGCGCTCTTTATCAAACGGACACAACCAATTTTGTGAGGTGTTCGGTGATGATGACGTGAGCCCTCTCGAGCCTAGCAAGCAAATTAAAAAAAATTATTCTAAGTTAAATCTTTGTGGTAGTTAATCCACGGGAATTTGGGATTAGTTAGATGAGCGGCTTATGTGATTCCTGTGTTATTTCTGCGCACTTCCCATGTTTCTAACGGAAATAAATCAGTTTAAATTCAGATAGCAACAAAACATCAGTCTGCCTATTTGGGTGGGCAGATTGTTGTTTAAAAAGCAGTTTCTGTTTCGTAATTTAGTGTTTCCATATTTTCCATTCTTTCTGTATCGATAGCAGTAGACAAAGAACTGTAGTTGAGAAGAATGTTATCGCCGCCGCCAGAGAAAAACCTAAATATATCAACCACTTTATCGCGTGATTTCCGATTTCCGGAGTCCAGAAAGCGTTGGAAATATACCGAAGAACGAAATACGTAACCAGCGCTGCAAAAAACTGCGAAGAAATTTTTATGAAAAAACTTGGGCTTAGTTTTATTTTCATGTGTCGGCTGGAAAAACATATCAGCATGATTGCGTTTGAAAGAGCTGCAATGGACGTACATAGCGCAAGTCCCAAATACTTCCAAATCGGCACCAGCAGAACAATGAGAATAGCGTTTATAAAAACGGAACAAGCACCGAAAATCACTGGAGATTTTGTATCTCCACAGGCAAAATACAAGGCTGAAAATATTTTCGTTAGTACAAACGCTGGAAGTCCAACTGCAAATCCAATTAATGTACTAGCTGTAATTTTTACGTGTTCTTCCTGAAATTGTCCTCTCTGAAATGCCACAGCAACTGTCGGCTCACTCAGCGCAACTAACATAACCGTCGCGAAAAGCGTCAAAAAGAATGCGAATAAAATACCTCGCTCCAATTCTGCGCTGGCTTTATCATAGTCTTTCACAGCAATGTATTTGGATAATGTCGGAAGAAGCGCAGTACTGAGAGCAATTCCTAACGTTCCCAACGGAAATTGATTGAGTCTATCGGCCAAATTAATACACGTAATCGTTCCGGTCGGAAGATAGGACGATACCGTTGCGTCCATCAGAACATTCAGCTGCCAAACTCCAGCGCCAATAATTCCCGGCACCATGTTTTTCATGATATCTTTGACTGGTTCTGTAAGACAATTCAGTCTCAATGAAACACGAAATCCATATTTCCTTATAGAGACGTACAAAATATATGACTGAGCAACGCCGGATAAAAGCGTAAATACCGCAACCAAATGAACGGTAACGTGGGATGACAGCTCACACGTGTATCCAATGAGCAGCGCTATCATTGTAAAAAGACTCATCACCGAGTGAACTGCAGATGGTAGGGCGAATTTGTTTATGCTGTTTAGCACTCCCCCAAAAAGCGATGCAATTGATATTAAAATCAAATATGGAAAACATATTCTGCCCAATACAACTGTCAGCTTAAACTTTTCACTAAGAACATCAAATCCAGATACGAAAACCGAAAGAATAGAGGGAAAAAATATAAGCACCACAGCACAAAACAAAAGCGTTGCCCACACCAAAGCGCTAAACACATCCGCCAACGTGCGTGCCGCACATGCGTTAGTGCTATCGCTACCTTCTGCATTGTATGCCGGCACTATCTTCGACGATGAAGCTGTTTCAGTATAAGTAGACGGATCCAGCGTCACGTTGGCTGTACCATAGGCATTTACTGATTTTGAGGCAGCATCAACTTCGCAAGCACATCTCGCATACCTTTCGGAAGAAGGCGAAGCAGAAAACGCCTGTCTTGCAAGGATTTTAGAAAATCGTGGAAGAAAAGAAGCATTAAACGCACCTTCGGCAAAGATTCTTCGGAAAGTGTTGGCCAATCGCAGAGCCACCAGTATAGCGTCAGTGTACATTCCCGCTCCCAGCGTAAACGCCATAACGCATTCCCGCAGAAATCCGATTATTCTCGATAGCAGCGTAAATGAACCAACGGTAAATGCCGCTCTTATTATCCCCATTTGTATTCCTTAACTTGTCTAATGTGGATCTTTTTTTTCTGGATCCCTACGCAACTGTGTGGCTCTGGATGACGGTAGTTTTAGTATTTTCGTTATCCAGAGGAGCGAAGCGACGTAGGGATCCAGAAAAACCTCAATTTTTCTGCAACTTTGCAAGCACATCTCGCATACATTTCAGCTGGAGGCGAAGCCATTAACGCCCGTCCTGCAAGGACCGACTTAGTTTTATGAGTAATTCGTCCAACTCTCCAAAATTTCCGAAATCCACTTCCACAGTACCACCGCGATTTTTTAATTTTATGCGAACGCTCAAACATATGAGCGCCGAAATTTGATTAGCCAAATTCAACACTTCTGGATCAGGCGCCTGTTTTTTCTTGGGATTCAAATCTGCCGTAGATGTACGACCTACTTTCACATCTTTCATTAGGCTTTCAGTTTCTCTCACGCTCAGCGACTGATCGATTACCTTTCTTGCCAACTGAGATGCTTCCGGCGATCCAACCAGAGCTCTCGCATGTCCAAATGTAAGTTTGCTTTCTTTTACCAGAGACTTCACATCTTCCGGAAGAACTAACAAACGCAGCGTATTTGTTATGTGACTGCGGCTTTTTCCGAGAATTTCGGATAATTCCTCCTGAGTATGCCGAAATTCATCAATTAGCCGACGATAGGCTTCTGCTTCGTCTATTGGATTGAGATCTTCCCGCTGTATGTTCTCGAGAATGGCCACTTCCAGCTGATCTTCGTTATTCATACTTGTAATTATTGCAGGAATTTCCGAAATGCCAGCCATTTTGGTTGCTCGAAGTCGTCTTTCGCCGGCAACCAGCTGATACTTTCCGTTTTCCAGACGCATAACGAGAATAGGCTGAAGAACTCCCTTTCTTTTGATTGATTCCGCCAGCGACACTAGATTTTCTTCGTTAAATACCTGACGAGGCTGAAAAGGATTTCTGACTATGTGATCGACATTTATGTTGACTACAGATTTATCGCTGTTTGGCTTATCCACATTAATAGGCTTATCAATATTAACTGGAATCTGCTGTGTAGTATCAACATCCAAAAATGCCGCTAGTCCTCTACCTAAACTTTTATTGCTCATTTTGAGATTCCCTCTTTAAAAACTCTCGCGCTAACTCTATGTGTGCAATTGCCCCTTGGGATTTTATATCGTGCAAAATCACCGGTTTTCCGTGGGACGATGCCTCACTTATGCGAACGTTTCTTGGAATTACCGTATCAAAAACCAAGTTCTTAAAATGCGCACGCACATCGTTGGCGACAACAGAACTCAGACTATTGCGACGATCGTACATAGTGAGTACAATACCGGCTACCACCAGGTTATTGTTGATGGTATTCCGAACTCCCTGAATTGTATTGAACAACTGTGCCAATCCTTCAAGTGCGTAAAACTCGCATTGAAGCGGAATTATGATCTTATTAGATGCATTTAAAGCATTTATGTTTATGAATCCAAAACCCGGTGGACAATCTACAAATATATACTCATAGTCCAGATTAGAGATTGCTTTTCTTAGCTTACTGTCTCTATCCGGCAGTGAAAATAACTCCACCTCCGCCGCGGACAGGTCTATGGTAGATGGGATGAGAAACAAACCATCGACATACGTCTTTTTAACTACTTGTTTTGCCTCCGATAACCCAAGCAGGACTCCATAACTACTATCCAACCCCTTTCCCTTTGGCATGCCAAATCCTGTTGTAGCGTTTCCCTGTGGATCTAAGTCAATGACCAGTACTCTTTTTCCTATAGCTGCAAGAGCTGTGGCCAGATTAACCGCCGTTGTCGTCTTTCCCACTCCACCTTTTTGATTTATTATGGAAATAGTAATCGGAATCATACACACCTCAGAGGCAAAAAAGAATTAACTAGGCCGCAGTTTCGACAATAAATATAGCAGAATTATCTGAGAATGAACATACGCCTCGTTCAATTGCAATTGAAACCGGACGCTCAACCATAGGTCGATATACTTTGAGGTATCCCTTTCGGAGAGCTGTAACTATGGATATGTGGTTCTGCATGAGGCACATCTCTCCTTCAACTGCCGGCACAACTATCCGCACAGCCTCTCCATTGAACAATTCTTTCCCGAGTTTTAGAATTTTGGCGTTCAATATAACCTCCCAACCAACGTGACGTTGGATCCATTTTCTGCTTCGCTACCGGTTGAAAGGTATGCGAGCGCTCTCTCTAATGCTGAAGATATCTCAAACGCATACATAAAACTGCTGCATAATGAGCTATTTTTTGCAAGAGCTAGGAAGAACGCAGCGCAGGACCGCAGTGTACTTCTTGTACATGAGGATCCGAGCAGCGGATCTGACGACGCCAATTGCGAAAAATAGCCATTATACATTTGTTCCCATTGTTGTTGCTTTCTCATACACTTCCTCGATAGTTCCCACCATATAAAACGCCATTTCCGGAAGATGATCACATTCGCCGGCGATTATTGCATTGAATCCTTTGATGGTATCCGCAAGACTGACGAATTTTCCCGGCATTCCCGTAAAGACCTCCGCCACATGAAACGGCTGTGACAGGAATCTCTGGATTTTTCGTGCTCTTGCCACAACGATTTTATCCTCTTCCGAAAGTTCATCCATACCGAGAATGGCGATGATATCCTGGAGAGATCTGTAGTTCTGCAGAATTCGCTGCACTTCTCGAGCGACTCGGTAGTGTTCATCACCGACTATGTATGGACTCAGCATGCGCGACGTGGAATCCAGCGGATCAACGGCTGGATAAATACCAAGCTCCGAGATTTTTCTACTGAGAACCGTCGTAGCATCCAAATGCGAAAAAGACGTGGCCGGAGCCGGATCCGTAAGATCGTCCGCCGGGACATAAATGGCCTGCACACTGGTGATCGAGCCATTTACGGTACTGGTTATGCGCTCCTGCAGCTCCCCCATGTCTGTAGCGAGTGTCGGCTGATATCCGACAGCTGATGGAGTTCTCCCCAACAGTGCGGAAATCTCAGATCCCGCCTGAGTAAACCGGAAGATATTATCCACGAACAGCAGGACATCCTGATGCTCCACGTCTCTGAAATATTCCGCCACCGTAAGACCGGTCAGAGCGACGCGGGCACGTGCTCCCGGCGGCTCGTTCATCTGGCCATACACAAGCGCAACCTTTGATTTATCACCTTCCATGTCGATGACGCCAGACTCCATCATTTCGTGATATAAGTCGTTTCCTTCGCGAGTTCTCTCCCCTACCCCAGCGAAAACTGAATATCCGCCATGAGCTTTTGCCACGTTATTTATCAGCTCTTCGATGAGAACCGTCTTTCCGACTCCAGCTCCACCAAACAGACCAACTTTTCCTCCTTTGGCGTATGGAGCCAGCAGATCGACTACCTTAATTCCGGTAGTTAGGATTTCCGTCTCGGTGGCCTGCTCAACAAATAGAGGAGCTTCGCGATGTATCGGCATGAGCATTTTGACGTTGATATCGCCACGTCCGTCTACCGGCTTTCCCACAACGTTTATAATGCGCCCAAGCAATTGATTTCCAACCGGAACCTCTATCATTTTTCCGGTGTCAATTACTTCTTGCCCTCTTTCGAGACCATCGGTAATATCCATAGCTATAGTGCGCACAACGTTCTCGCCCAATTGCTGCGCTACTTCCAGAACAACGCAGATATCACCGTTCATGACTTCCAGAGCATTTAGGACTTCCGGAACTTTTTTCTCAAAAGTAACATCAACAACGACTCCCAGCACCTGCGATATATATCCTTTGTTTATTTCTTGTTCTTTTTTTTTCATGTTCTCATCCCTCAGCTATGGCGTCGGCGCCAGAAATCACCTCTGTCAATTCCTGTGTAATTCTATACTGCCTAGTGCGATTATATATTATGCGGAGCTCAGACAGTATGGAATCGGCGTTTCGCGTTGCGTTATCCATCGATGTCATGCGTGAACTCTGCTCACTGGTCATACTTTCCAACGCCGTCTGATAAATCTGGATTCCAAGGTTATAGGGAATCAGCTCATCAATGATCTCATCCACATTTGGCTCAAAAACCGTCTCACTTTTATCGTTGGTTGGCTCACATTTAATTGGAATAAGCTCATTCAATTTCACTTGACGATTTATGGCAGAGTACGACTTCGTGTACACAACGGAAATCTTATCGATTACATTAGATTTGAAATATTCCACAGCCTTGCGCGCCAATAACATGGACGCTTCTACGATGTTTTTTTCGTTATAAAATCCATCCACCAGCTCTATATGATCTGTGTCTTCAATGACTTTCTTTAGTTGAAAAAACGCCTTATTTCCAACGCACACAATGTAAACATTCTTGCCACCTCGATGGAATTCGTCCACAATCCGCAATACCTCTTGACTTACCAGATAGTTGTAATTCCCACACAACCCACGATCCGAGGAAAATACAATTAACATTTCCGTATGTACGTTTTTTCGACCATGAAATAGCTCGGATTTTATTTCTATAAACTTCTGATTCAATCGAGTTAGAATTCTATTGAGCTCCACGGCGTAATCTTTGGAAGCATTGGTCCTCTGCTCGGCTTTTTTCAATTTCACACCGGCCACAAGTTTCATGGCAGACGTCACCTTCCGAGTGGAATTTATAACGTTAATCTTGTTCTTTAACTCTTTTAAATTAGCCATTTAATCCACAGTAATTACTAACGTTTCCCTTTTTTGAACATTTCTAGATATGTCGGAAGCAATTCCTTCAGAGCAGCTTCTACTGCCGGCGTTATATCACCGTCTGTCCTAATATCCGAGATGATTTTTTTGCGCTCCGTTTTAATTCTACCGAGTATATATTTCTCAAATATAGACACTTCCGAAAGAGGCAGATCATCCAGATACCCATTGACACCAAGATATATGCTAATCACCTGCTCTTCAATATTCATCGGACTATATTGCGGCTGTTTCATCAATTCCGTCAATCTTTCGCCACGCGCTATGAGCCGCTTGCTGGACTGATCCAGATCAGACGCAAATTGCGAAAAGCTGGCCATCTCTCGAAACTGAGCCAATTCCAACTTAATTTTTCCAGCGACTTTCTTCATGCCCTTTGTCTGAGCAGCAGATCCAACACGACTAACCGACTGACCAACGTTTATGGCAGGCCTTATTCCCTTATAGAACAGATCGCTTTCGAGAAATATCTGGCCATCTGTAATGGATATGACGTTTGTTGGAATATATGCGGACAAGTCACCCGCCTGCGTCTCAATAATCGGAAGTGCAGTAAGGGAACCGCCGCCGTTTTCATCACTGAGTTTAGCGGCCCTTTCCAGCAGCCGCGAATGCAAATAAAACACATCTCCCGGATATGCTTCACGCCCTGGCGGTCGCCTCAGCAACAGCGACATCTGCCGATAGGCAACCGCATGTTTTGACAGGTCATCGTATATTATTAACGCATGCATGCCGTTATCTCGGAAATATTCGCCAATGGCACATCCGGTATATGGTGCAAGATATTGCATAGTCGCCGCTTCAGAAGCAGTTGCCGCCACGACAGTCGTGTACTCCATAGCTCCTGCTTCGGTGAGCGTTTTTACGATTTGAGCCACCGAAAACCGCTTCTGTCCTATAACCACATAGATGCAGTAAAGCTTCTGATCCTCAATGTTATTGTCGAAGGCATATTTTTGATTGATGATGGTGTCAATGGCTATGGAAGTCTTCCCCGTCTGGCGGTCTCCAATGATCAGCTCACGCTGGCCGCGTCCGATTGGAACAATGGCGTCGATGGCCTTCAGTCCAGTATGCATTGGCTCCCGCACGGATTTCCTTTCGACAATACCCGGCGCTTTTACATCGACAGCTCTTCTTTCCTTGGATTTTATGGCCCCTTTTCCGTCTATCGGCTCTCCCAGAGAATTTACGACTCGCCCCAGCAGGCCTTTTCCAACCGGAGCATCCACGATTTTTCTTGAGCGGCGAACTTCCATTCCCTCGCGCACTTCGCGATCTTCTCCGAACAGCACCACATCGACGGTATCTTCTCCGAGATTGAGGGCCATGCCGTACACTCCGGAATCGAATACGACTTTTTCGCCCATGAAAATATTTTCCAGACCGTAGACCTTTGCAACGCCGTCTTTAATGGATAGAACGCGACCAACCTCTAGAAATTCCGGACCAGAGTCAAAACTTTCTATGCGTTCTTTAATGATTGAACTAATTTCAGCTGAATTAATTTTCATCGCTTCCTCTCCTAATAGCATTGCGCAGACGTCTTATCTTGGACAAGGCCGAATAATCCAAGATTTTCGAGCGATATTGTATCTTAAAACCGTCGATCAGAGATGGATCAAATTGTACATCATACTCGACCTTTTTACCAAACACTTCCGCAAGATCACGCTTTATTTTTTCCTGTTCCGATTCCGAAGCAGCATTGGCGAAAGTCAGATAAATCCGCTTTTTCCCGGAAACTGTATCCAAATGAGCTTCGTATGCATTGCAAATATCAAGGATCATAAACAACCGATTGTTGCTCTCCAGGACATCCAGAAAATTCCCCACTGTTTCCGATAATCCGAGATCAATCTTCAGAGCGTTTATGAACTTTGCCCCCTCCGACTTCAGCAGAGTAATTCTTTTTAGAAATTTTTTGTGATTATCAAAGGATAGAACGACTTTTTTAATCTCATTCAGCTGTGATGATACTTCCATACCTATTCCCGCCTCAACTGCGACGGAATGCAAAGATCTCACATACTTATTAACGAATGAATTATCAGCCACAGATTCCCTCCAACCAGACAACGCCACAATTTCTCGAAGATTGCGACACTTCTGTATATCACAAAACAGGCCACAAAAAAACAACATACTTGCGTAGAGATGTGGCTTTTCAATTCTCCTGTCAACGCAATTTAGAAATGTCTGTAAAAACCAGGTTGTTTTTTGAGGAAACTTTCTGTATTATATAAGAGGCATGGTGGAAGATCATGTCTCCAAAGTTTTTTATTGGAACAGCAAAAGTGTTACAAAAATAGCACGCCGCACTTCATTAAGGCTCGTGAGTGTTGCACATTATACTTTATTATGCGACAATATCTTGGGGAAAATCGGAGTATAGCTCAGTCTGGTAGAGCACAGCCTTCGGGAGGCTGGGGTCGGAGGTTCGAATCCTCTTGCTCCGACCATTTTTTGTGATGGTCATGGGTTGCTTTTTGAATTGAAGGATTAGAGTCGTGTTGAATAAAAAAGGATTACTGTTTGCAATTGTTGTTTGCGGTGGACTTGTGGGGTTGCTGTCATACAAGCTTTATAACAAGAAAGATATCGCAAATGTGGAGAAAGCTCCTCCAGTTACAGTAGCAAAAGCTGTAATGGGACCTGTCACACGATATATAAATACCCTAGGAACTCTACGACCGTTTGATTCGGTTGTAATCAAGTCAGAGGTTAATGCTGTCATTTCTAAAATTCACTTTTCCGAAGGAACCATTGTGGACAAAGGAACTCTCCTTGTGGAATTGGATGATGTTATGGCCAGAGCCGAGTTAATGGAGGCAGAAGCAACACTTCGCAAGGCTAAAAGTGAGTTTGATCCCATAGAAAAATTAGCCGACAGAGGCGTGGCAGCAAGAGTAAAAAGAAATACCACAAAAGCAGAAATGGAGAATGCTGAAGCACGAGTAATGTTATGCAAAAGCAAGCTAAGCAAGCACAAAATATATGCTCCGTTTGGTGGCCTTGTTGGATTGAAGGAAATAAGTGAAGGACAATATGTAACGTCCAATGGCAGCGATACACTCGTAAAATTAGTTGATTGCTATCCAATGAAAGTTGACTTTAAGGTCTCCGAAACAGACATAGGTAATATATACGTCGATCAGATTGCAAAAATCTTCGTTGGTGGAGATGAAACACAGGAGTACCCCGCAAAAATAATCGCCATAGATCCAGAATGCGATAAAGTTTCTCATACGTTTGATGTTAGGGCTGTAATAGATATTCCAGAAGATGTGGCTTTGGATTCTCCGGCACTAAAACCAGGACGTTATGTGACCATAAAAATAGCTCCGGATGGAAATTCGCTGGGAATTGTTATTCCTGAGAGCGCACTCGAAAAAACCGGAGATGATGATTATGTCTATAGAGTTTCAGAAGGTATCGCAGTTAGGGCTCCTGTTACCGTTGGAATGCAGAAAGACGGCATGGTGGAAATCATAACCGGAATAAGTAATGGTGACGAAATCGTCACAAGCGGGCAGCATAGCGTCATTGAAGGAAGAGCCGTGTCTGTGCAAGATGGCACGACGGATACATTAGGTGATGAACTACGGTCGCAAAAAGAGATATTTGATAAAGCTCAATCCCAGCAGGCGGAAAACCAGAAAGCTCCTGAACAGTCAGAAGCAAAAACACCTGAAAGCGAGAAAGCTCCTGAGCAAATGGAAACCAAGGCACCGGAGGACGATAAAACTCCTGAGCCGGAAGTAAGAAATTAGGCGTGAATATAGTAAGTAACTTTTGTGTAAGCGAGTAAGTTGATATGGAAATAACAGAGTTTTGCATCAGAAGGCCGGTCTTTTCCACCGTCCTGACTTTGATGATCGTGGTCCTGGGAATTGTGTGCCAAACGAGGCTTCCTACGAGGAAAGATCCAAAAGTGGAAAGGTCTGTGATTACCATTGAATCTGAGTTTAATGGTGCCAGTCCTAGGGTTGTAGAAGCGCAGGTTACAAGGATTCTCGAGGAGCAATTTGCGACAATCCCAGGTGCGACGCTTATTACGTCCAATAGCAGTAACGACAAGAGCGAAATACACATAGAATTTGATTCCGATAGAAATTCGGATGGAGCGGCTTCAGACGTCAGAGATAGAATCTCCCTAGCCCATGGATATTTGCCGCATGGTAATCCGGAACCTATTATCAGAAGGGATAACTCGGATGCAACCGCTGGAATCGTTATCGGGTTCACCAGTGATCGGCATTCAGTAGATACTTTGAGAGATTTCGTAGAGCGATATGTAAAATCACGATTCGAATGCTTGCCAGGCGTTGGTAACGTCATTTTGAGTGGTGGTAGTAAGAAGACCATGAGAGTCTTTTTAGATCCCCAGAGACTTGCCGCTTATGGATATACTCCGTTCGATGTGGTGGATACATTGCAAAAACAGCATATGCAAGCTGCCGGTGGACGCCTCATAAGTAAGGACAAAGAGTACATGCTTGTCCTCAATGGAGAACTGTCGAAACCAGAAGAATTCGACGAGGTTGTCCTGCCTTCCAATGGTAAAGATAAGATTGTTCGCATAAAAGATGTGGGTAAATCCAAGCTTGTGCCAGATGATATTCGAGAAGGTAGCTGGTTCAATGGAAAAGAATGCGTCGTTCTTTCGATCACCAAGCAATCGACTGCAAACCCGATAGAATTAAGTACTGCAGTTAATAACATAATGCCTTCCATAAGGGAGTTTATTCCTTCCGGCAGTAAGGCAGTTCTCGTTATGGATGAAGCAAAGGACATAAATGCATCCATGTCGAACGTCTACAGAGCAATTTTTGAATCGGCATTTCTGGTCGTTTTAGTTGTGTTTTTGTTCCTATGGTCCTTTAGGGCAACTCTTATTCCAATTGTTACAATACCAGTTTCTCTGTTCGGGACGTTTTCTCTTCTGTATATGTTTGATTTTTCCATAAACACCTTCACAATGCTAGCCATGGTTCTTGCAGTTGGTTTAGTGGTGGACGACGCCATTGTTGTGCTGGAAAATGTGCATAGACATCTGGAAAAGGGGCTGTCGAAATTGAGAGCCGCCATCGTTGGTTCCAAGGAAATATGCTTCTCGGTCATTGCAATGACATTAACTTTGGCTGCGGCATATGTGCCAATAGCGTTAACTCCGGGAGAACTGGGGAAATCTTTCAGAGAATTTGCCCTAACTCTGTCTGGGGCTGTGTTAATCTCCGGATTTGTCGCTATAACACTTTCTCCAATGATGTGTTCGAAACTTATGAGCGTAGAACGCAAGAAAAAGGCCGTAGGATCGTGGGCTACAGCTTCCAATTATCAGGATAAACTACTCAAAAGAATAGATGACTCGTATCTTGACGCTCTCAATGTTGCATTAGCAAATAAATTCTGGATTTTGGGACTAGGATGTGTCATATCCATCATCGGTCTGTTGGCCGGAAGCTTTCTGCCATCTGAAAGTAAGCCAGCTGAGGATACAGGGTATGTTCATTTTCATGGCAATGGTCCAACTGGAGCTTCGTATGAATTCATGAAGAAAAACGCCGATCGTGTGGACGCGATACTAGCGAAAAAAGCTCCATTTTTGGAAAATAGATGGATAAAAGCTGATACAAAAGAAATAGATGGATTTATTCAATTAGCCGATTGGGAGCAGCGCAACATGTCTTCCAAAGAAGTAGCTGATATTATTGATCCATTACTTCGAGATGTTTCCGGAGTCCCTTGTAATGCCAGTGCTGGATACGGAGAATCTGATAAAGAAATGGTTACATTCGCACTGCTAACCAATCAATCCTATGAATATCTGTCTGAGCATGGAAACAAGTTCATGTGGACTTTCCAGGAGAACTGCGAGGGAATAAAGAAACCGATAAGATCAACTCTGGTCTCGCCTCAGCAGGAGTATGTCGTTGATATAAATCGAGATAAGGCAGCCTCTCTCGGCGTCGACGTTCATGACATAGTTACCACAGTTGGTTATTTTGTCAAAGGACAAAAGGCCGGAAACGTTCATCGCGACGCAAGAAGTGACGAGTTATTCGTTCAGTTGGAAGGCATTCATCGGAAAAGTCCAGATGACCTGTTGAAAATATTGGTAAAATCGAAACTGTCATCAAAGGACAACGAAGTCAAAATGGTTCCAGTAGAAGATATGATATCCATTCGCGAGAGATTGTCTCCTATGGGATTAAATCACTATAACAAAATGTTGTCAACTCAGGTTTTCGCGGACATAGATAAGGGATATAGCCTTGGGGAAGTTATAGAAAACATCGAGGCATTCAAAGCAATCCATCTGCCGGATACCATACAATTGACGTTCTCTGGAGATACCAAGAGATTTTTAGAGGAAAATCAGCAGATAATACTTGTGTTTGCGCTTGCTTTGATATTTGTGTTCTTTGTTCTGGCGGCTCAATTCGAAAGCTTCCTGGATCCGTTCATTATCATGCTGAGCGTTCCGTTTTCCATTACGGGAGCGCTTGTTACTTTGTATTTAGTTCCGGATTGTACTCTAAACATTTATTCCAAAGTGGGACTTGTGACACTCATAGGACTCATAACGAAACACGGTATATTAATTGTGGATTTTGCCAATACTATACTTGAAGAAGGAGCTACTGCTCTGGACGCCGTCAGAAAGGCGGCACACATGCGATTGCGTCCAATTCTCATGACGACTTTCGCGATGGTAATCGGCTGCATACCACTGGCGTTGGCGTCTGGAGCAGGAGCTGCAGCTAGACGGCAAATCGGATGGTCCATAGTAGGCGGAATGTCTTTTGGAACTCTGTTTACATTGTTCATAGTGCCAATAGTGTATGTTCTTCTGGCGAGGTTTAAACATAAGAAAGTTACCGGCGAATAGTGGTTGCACCACAGGAATTAATGCTATTGCTTCCTTACGAATGGTATGCCGGCGCGATTTTCGACGTTGAAGCTGATTTTCTAACGAGAGTGATGCACTGCTTTAGGAAAAAGTCCAGCTGAAACCACTATCACCTATTCAATAGACCTGTTGCGTAACCGACTATGTTTGGTCTTTTTGTCGTCGTTCCGGCACTCGGATCCTCACGTACATCAAGTACGCTGCGGTCCTGCGTTCCGTGTACTCCTAAAAAATCCTCCAACATAGTCGGTTACGCAACAGGTCTAATCCACCAGAGTAAAGGCATCTTCCATAGCGATTATTCCCGGAAGAGAATTTCCTTCAAGATATGTTAGAAATGCTCCACCGGAGGTTGATTTGTATGTTAGATCTTTGGTAATTCCGAATTTGTTCATGGCAAACGCCGTATCCCCTCCACCAATTATCGAAATAAGCTTCCCTTCGCGAGACAGAGCTGCGACCTCTTGGGCGACTGAAATTGTTCCGAAATCAAAAGGAGTTTTCTCGAATAATCCCAACGGTCCGTTCCACAGAACGCAGGCGCTTTCCCTCAGGTGTCTCTTAAACAATTCCACAGATTCAGGGCCTATATCGAAAATGGAAGTATTAGCGTTACTGGAAGATATAACAGCATAATCGCTTTGGTCGTATTTGCTGACAAGAGACGAAAAATCTACCGGCAAGATTAGTTCGCATTTATATTTTTCGGCATTTTCTATTATTTCAGCAACTTCATCAGCATATTCTTCTCCATCGAATATTTTCAGAGAGTTGTTTTCGTGATATGCCAGAAACGCTCCCGCTATTCCTCCGCCGAGAGCCAATTTATTTGTTTTTTTTACTAGGTTTTTCAATAGATTAATTTTTGTGGATAGCTTTGATCCGCCAACAATGGTCATTTTGGGAGACGGCGCATGATTAAAAAAATAATCGAGTATACTCAATTCATTCACAAATGACAGCCCAAAGGCATGAGGTAAAAATTTAGGCATCGCACATATTGACGCATGTTTTCTATGGGACGTGGAAAATGCATCGTTTATGTAAAAATCCGCCAGATCAGCTAATTTCCTAGCAAAATCATCATCGCAGGCCACTTCTTCCGGATGGAATCTCAAATTCTCCAATAAAATCAAATCATCTGGAGAAGAATCGGATATTATACTATTGGCATCTTCATGTAGACAATCATCGATGAATCGTACATTCGAGGTATACTCCTCTGCTAC
Source organism: Alphaproteobacteria bacterium (assembly GCA_025998775.1). Taxonomy (GTDB): domain Bacteria; phylum Pseudomonadota; class Alphaproteobacteria; order UBA3830; family UBA3830; genus BNWE01. The sequence continues at coordinate 15,175 of BNWK01000017.1, forward strand.
TACCTTCAACAAATTTCTTAAGCTTAATTTTTCTTCATATTTAGATGGCTTCCCTAGATGGGATATCAGAATGATCTTGGCTCCGGCTTTTTTTAAAAAAGCAATTGTCGGTGAGATTAGTTTTATCCTGGATAGATCCTGAACTACTCCATCTTGCATAGGGACATTAAAATCAACTCGAACAAGAACCCTTTTATTTTTGAACTCACCGCTCGCCATTATTTTCGCACAATCCATCCTAAACATCCCCACGACAAAAATAAACGCAAAGAACCGCGTAACGGGCATATTATACCATACACTTGATTAATTTTCATCTAACAGAAATGATTTTCGCTATAATCAAGCGACAAAAAATCAAGATACACAAAACACGCGCAGAAAATAAAATTGCGCGTAAAAAATATCAAGAAGGTTCCGAGCAATGGAGGTAGGTTTATGCTATTTTATTTTTGTTTCTTTAAACTGGACATGCTTTCTAGCAACTGGATCATATTTTCTCATTTCCATTTTTTCCGGCTGTTTTCTAGGATTTCTTTTCTTCACATAGAAAAAACCTGTACCAGCTGTACTCAACATTTTCACAACCATTGTGGCAGATTTAGCCATAAAAAACTCCATTCATTATGATGTATCAGAATTATATACCAGATATCCGAAAAATCAATAGCAGCGCTTGCGTTTATTTTTTTGTCTAAGTTGTGACAGCAACCGCACGCATATATTAGGCCTGTTGCGTAACCGACTATGTTGGAGGATTTTTTAGGAGTACACGGAACGCAGGACCGCAGAGTACTTGATGTACGTGAGTGGCCGAGTACCGGAACGACGACAAAAAGACCCAACATAGTAGGTTACGCAACAGGTTTATCCATCAACTAGCAGGTGAAGTCTTTTGTGATCCAGCCACGCCTGTCAGCTCCTTTTTGCTCCATTCACTCTTAGGAAAATTGTGCACCAGAGCTTCACGTGCCCCAGCAGCTTCTGCCGCAAGTCCGATTGAACTACAGCACTCCATTACCCTGTAATAGGCTTCTGGACAATGCTTCGTATGCTCAAAATGAGCTACAACGTAGTTGTATCTATTGATAGCAGAGAGCGCATTTCCGTTTTTCTGATAGAATCTGCCAACTGACATCTCGTGAGCAGCCATTATATCATCAAGTATCAGCACTCTCTTCAAACAATCGTCATGATAGATGGAACCGGGGAATCTATTGGACAGCTCAATGAAGGCAGCCTTCGCGTCCTTTGCTGCTTTGGCATCGCGCCCAATGGATGACACCTGCATATATAAGCACATCGCTTTCAGATACATAGCATATGGCACAAGCTCGTGGGCAGGGTGATATCTCAGGAAAATCTCAATGGATCTAATGGCGTCATGATAGTTGGAACCTAGAAAATAGCAATAGGCGGCAAGCACCTGTCCGGTACTAGCTTTTGTGGAATATGGAAACAGAGTTTCTATTTCTTTGAAATCAGAAGCAGCATCCGAATACTCCCCTTCTTTCATCTGGGATGACGCCCTTTTGTAGAGATCATCCGCATTTTTCTTGCTCAGATCATCTTTTTTGGACGAGCAAGCCACTAGAAGTAACGAACTTAATACCAAAAAGTAACGACGCATATATTTTCCCTTTTCCATCTACATTCCTTCATTTTATTCCAGTTGAACCGTATCCCTTCTCGGCTCTCACTGTCTCGTCTAGGATATCAACCACATTCAACGAAACACGCTCATATTTATGTACCACCAACTGAGCGATTCTCATTCCGCGCTCAACGGAAAAATCTCCGCTTCCTAGATTTATCAGAAGAACCTTCACCTCACCACGATAATCACTATCGATTGTTCCAGGTGTATTTAACACGGTTATCCCACTTTTATAGGCCAATCCCGACCTCGGTCTAACCTGAGCTTCAAAACCAGATGGAAGTGCTATTGAAATCCCAGTAGGCACAAGAACCCTTTCTCCGGCTTTTATGACCAGATCATCGCCGATTGCGGCCCGTAAATCAAGCCCCGCACTTTCTTCAGTTGCATAGGATGGGACATCAAGCCCCACCCCATTTTCCAGAATTTTTACTGGTACGTTCATGAATATTTCCTTTATTTCTTAGTTGAGGATTTGTTTTCCTCCACATAATCCTTAAGAAATTTCTTGATGTCCTTTCCTTTTTTGATTTTATCAGAAATCACACCTTGCTGAATCTGGTTCATGCTAATTTCGCTATTATTCTTGGTATCCACCACAATGACGTCAGACACCAGATGTTCACCTTTGATCACCAATATTGACCAATCTATTTCGATGCTATCCTTCTCTGACTTCTCGGCATTTTTAAAGATTTTTGTGCGAACAAAGTAATGCTCGCTACCTCTTTTTTTGACACTAACCACATCAAAAACAGCTTTTCTATATTCATACAATTGAGACGAATAAAGGGAAATCATCCTATTCATGCAGGCATCTACAAAAGCATTTAGTTCCTCTTCGCTTAGCTGCTTCACATATGTTATCCCGAGCATACGACGCGCAATTGATGTCGTAGCAAATGTCTTCAATATAATAGGCTTTAATTTCGCTTTGAATTCTTCTTTTGCTACCTTTGTCGCTTCCTCCGTAACAACACCATTGGATTTTTTTGGGGTAATACTAGCCCCAATATTGCGTACATCATCCAGCATAGACCTCACCAATTTCTCTGCTTCAGTAATTGGCTGTTTTGATGACGTGGTGCTTTCGCTATCATCTTTTGCGAAGACATAAATGTCAGCACATCCGACTGACACAGCCACAGAAAAAACCAATATTTTAATTACTTTATCCATAATCCCCCAACAATATTACATAATAAACACAACATTAACGAAAGCATTATATTCTACAATGTACGATCTTTCTATAAAAAAAGAAGACTTAAGCAGATTTTACATCCCTCAACGCTTATTATGCAATAGACCTGTCGCGCAACCATCATTCGTTAAGGGCGGTTACGCGACAGGACAGGGCGGCCTCATGAAAAAATTTGCGCAAGAACATCAGCAAGTACTGAGTCATTCCAGCCAGCCATTTTTCTTAGTTTTTTTATAGAGACTCCTTTATAACGCAAGCTGTTCGTCTTCGCCATTGTTAGCAGATTTAATGCGAGATGTCGTACGATGGCCATGTTTTGAGGGGCATTTCCCTTTCGAATTTTTGCCTGATCTTCTCCAAAAGACATATCCAACCTCCAATGCAAACTATTTTCTATGGCCCAATGGGATCGAATTTTTGCAAGAGTTTTCTTGGCGCTTTCATTTCTTGAAGCTACGTAATATCTTGATTCTTCAG
>BNWK01000018.1 GCA_025998775.1 Alphaproteobacteria bacterium
CTCGCGATGACTTGCATGCTACAACCTTGGAGGAAATGCGTGTCGAGCTCCAAAAGGCCGTTCACAAATATAATTATTATCGACCACATCGATGGTTGAAAGGCAAGACACCTATGGAGTATATTAACTCAACCCATAAGGGAGATAAACCGTCTCATATCTCTTAATCCCGCACAGTCCTGAAATGGCGTAACTCATATGATATCGTTTGTCCATATTATTTGGCGATAATTCCTTATGGGAGTTAAACGAGAAAAAGCATACAAAAGATTTACAGCTGAAAGTACGTTGTTCTGCGTTCATGTGAAACTGCACACATTGAAAAAAACTATTTGATGGAGCATAATGGCCACTAACTTAGTGAAGCCATGGGAGAAACGTAATGAATGATGAGTTAAAGAAAGATGATGGTAACAAAAGCTGTTGTGGATGCTGCGATTGTGACGAATATAATGAAGATTCCGCCGAAGGCGATGAAAGGAGTTCAGTCGCTCAGAAAAAAGTGAATGAGCTGGAAAACGAGATTCATGTTCTGAAGGATACGCTTCTTAGAAAGATCGCCGAATCTGAGAATCTTCGGAAGCGATTAGAAAAAGAAAAAGACGAAGCGATTAAATATTCTAATAATAGGTTTGCTCGGGATTTGCTGACGGTCTTGGATAATTTCGATAAAGTTGGCGAGAGCTTCCATGTAATTAGCGAAAAAACAGGTGGAGATCCAACGTTGAGAGCGTTTTTCGATGGAGTTGTTCTCTGCGGGAAAGAACTAATGACTGTGTTCAATAGAAATGGATTATCGAAGGTTAATGCATCAGTTGGCGATGCGTTCGATCCAAATTTTCATCAAGCAATGTGTGAGGTGGAAAGCAAGGATCATAAACCTGGCACAATACTTCAGGTGTTTCAAGCGGGATACGTTCACAACGACAGATTGTTGCGGCCGGCAATGGTTAGCGTTTCGAAGCGTGACCCGCACGGGTAATAATGCTATCGCTACCCAACGTGACGTTGGATCCGTTTACCCCTGTTGAGGCAGTTTCAACATTGCAGGCACAGCTGGCATACAATGAAGCTGATAGCATTAGCGCGAGTGCGGCACGCACCGTCAAGCTGGCTGTGTGTGTTGATCTTGATGGTACGCTTATCTCGGAAGATGTTACGATCTGTGCGTTGAAAATATTTGTACGTCATAATCCACTGAATGTATTCAAGGTAGCATGGTGGTTTTTGCACGGGAGAGCGTATCTCAAGAGGGAGTTAGCTGTTAGAATTGATCTCGATGTTGCCAACTTGAGCTATAACAAAAAACTCATTGATTTTCTTATGAAAAAAAAACAGAATGGATATCGATTGTTTTTAGCAACTGCTTGTGATAGATTATATGCGGAAAAAATCGCCGATTTCATTCAGATATTCAATGGTGTATTTGCTAGCGATGGCCAGATTAATCTAAGGGCTGAAGCAAAAGCAAATGCTCTGGTGACGATGTTCGGGGAAGGTAATTTTGCATATGCAGGCAACTCTATGGACGATGTACATGTATGGAGCAAAAGTGCCGAATGCATACTAGTTAATCCCACAAAATCCGTATTAAAAGCCATGAGAAATAGAAAATATCTGCTTTTTTAGTGCTTGTATGCGCGTCAGCGCAAAGGTATGCGAGATATGCTTAAAAGCAGAGTTTATAAGCGGTTCCTACTTGAAAATAACAAGCGAATGGTTTAATAATAGCTTCTGAATCATAAAAGGGATTGTGTTATGCTTGCAGTTATAAAAACAGGCGGGAAGCAGTATAAAGTTAAGACCGGAGATTTCCTGTCTGTTGAGAAGCTTCCCTATGAAGTTGGAGAGTCCATTGAAATAAAGGACGTTCTCATGACAGAAAACGATGGAAATGTTGTGTTTGGTACTCCAGTTATATCCGGAGCGGTTGTGAAGGCAAGCGTTGTGGATCAAAAGAAACAGAAGACGATTTTGGTCTTCAAAAAGAGTCGGCGCAAAAATTATCGCAGAAAGAATGGACATCGTCAGCCTGTGACAATTCTTAAGATCGACGAAATCATGCATTAGGAGATTGAGATATGGCTACAAAAAAAGCTGGTGGTAGTTCCAAGAACGGTCGCGACTCAGAAAGTAAGCGGCTAGGTGTGAAGCGTTTTGGCGGACAGTCTGTATTGTCTGGCAATATCATTGTTCGGCAGCGCGGAACAAAATTCAGAGCTGGTGATAATGTTGGCATTGGCAGAGATCATACTTTATTTGCCGTATCAGACGGTGTCGTGAAGTTTCTGAAAAACTCGTCCGGTCGATGTGTTGTATCCGTCGACGCTGGTAAATAAATTTATATAAGAAACATGTTTTGTCACAGAAAGAATGCCTTTTGAGGGTTCACGTGTTTGAAAAGTGACAGTTGTTTATAACCTTCATTTTTGTTTTGTAAAATTGTTTTTTTTGTGCTAGAAATATGTATCTGGTCCATTGCTTCGGGAGCTTGGTGGGCTTGGGTATTATTGGCAGGCTCCTTCTAATATTGGTGAATTATGGTAAAAAAGTTGCATGTAGGAAATTTGGCATACAGTGTGTCAGATGACAATCTCAGGGAGGCGTTCTCTCAATATGGTACCGTTCAATCTGCTACGGTTGTAAAAGATCGGGTTAGCGGTAGAAGTAAAGGGTTCGGATTCGTCGAAATGTCGACTGACGAAGAAGCTGCAAGTGCTATAGACAAAATGAATAAAATTGAACTGGGTGGCAGAACAATGTTCGTTTCTGAGTCACGCTCCACTGGCGCTCCAGGTGGTGATCGCGAGCGCGGGGAACGCCGCGACGGAAATCGCGGTGGCGGCTTCGGTGGCGGCGGTTTCAGGGGGGGAGATCGCGACGGTGGCGGACGTAGACCTCGCTAGTTGTCTTTGACTAATGAGCTTCTTGAGATTGATCAGGAAGCTCTTTTTTTGTCTAATATTCTTACAGTTCTGACGATCGATTTTTTACTGAGCTTATTAGTTCTTCTGTAGCGCCGCTGAAAACTGATACCACTATCAGCGCCACATTAAAAAAATATTGACTTAATTCTGCTGAATCCCTACGTCGCTACGCTCCTCTGGATGGCGGAAAAAACTCAAATTCTCGTCATTCAGGTCACCGCAGTGGCGTAGGAATCCATGAAAAAGAAAAATTCAATTGAGCGTTACTTTTCGAAAACTAAAAAGCCCTGTTTTTACGATTAATCGCAAAAAAATACTTGACAGTTTGCTCGAAGATGTTGTATACTCATATACGAAAAACGATAACGCATTCATGTGTCTTGTTATTGATTATTGGAGAACATCATGAGTAACGCAATTAATAGGTTATTGTGCTGTATGTTGACAGCGGGAGCGCTCTCGAGCGTTTTCGGCGAGGTTGGGACTTCGATCGTTCGGCTAGCACCTACGAAGGGCCCGAAACGATCCATGCCAGAGAAAGGTGCGACAGACGTAGGCGCCGTCAGTAGACAGCGCCGGTTCAGGCGGCTGTCTCGGTCGTTTGGCGCCCGACGCAAGAGCTCGAGGCGCCTCGGGCTTGACAGAAGCCGCGAAAATTACTATAGCCCGAGGCAATCACAGCCAATCAAATATAATAGGACGCGCGCGCGGATGAGAAAACAACCCAAGGGATGGGAACCCAGGCGCACTCCGCAGCCGAGATCTAAAAGCACAGATACCTCGACAGAATTGTGGACTGCGAAGAACCGACGTCCCGCCTACACGGAGCCCATCGAAACCACTTACATCAACCAAAGCATGTTTGTGCTTCCAGCTCCTTTGATTCGAGAAGTTTTGAAGTCCGACCCGGCCAATCCTAGTGATGCACTAGCTAACGACCTCCCGCGGCTCAATGCGATTGTAAAGTATGTTGGAACGACTCAGGACAGGTTAAAGCGTTGGCAAGTGGACTGCTCGGATGAACTCCGAAGATCGCTAGTGAGATTTATTAACTTGCGCACAAAATCAGCGACCGTCGATAATAACAATAAAGGCGAGTACATCGAAAGGCTGCAAGACATATTCGGTCACGCAGAAAAAGAAGATATTGAATTCAAAATTCAACGCGGGATAATAAAGAATCCGAGTACTCCGCTCTATAAGGATACACTGGAGAACATTCTCAAACCGCCTACCAACAGTCCTTGGGCCAGATTGATGAGAGATCCCCGAACGGTTAAAAGTATTTGGGACAAAGTGCGGAGAGCTTTACAGTATGGTAGGAACTCTCTCATGTTTGTATTCGCTACCGAAGCGGATAAACGAGCAATTGTCGAAGTTCAGAACACCTCTATTGCCGCTACAGCAGAAAGCGCGGCAAAAGCCCTCCAGCTACTAGAAAACCTATACACGCGTATGGATCAAATGGGCTACATACTAGATCTTGCAAAAGGGCTGGTAAAAAACAACGGATCGTTCGATCGTGCACCTGATGTCGCACACAATGCGCTGACAGACTTGAGAGAAAGAGCCATCAAGTGTGCTAGCGGCGATCATTTCTCTGAAGAAGAACTCAGTGCTTTTGCTGCCGCTTTAAATAACGCGTTTGCCAATTACTCCGGTAGAAAAGTTCTCGCTATTACTGATTCAAATCCGTTAGATGGAGACATGATGCAGAGCTTGCCAGAAACACTAGGTATGCATAGCACAGCTATTGACACGTTGACCCGACTCGTGCAAACTGACCGAGAGGCCGCTACATTAGTATACAACTTCCTATCACTCCCTGATACCCCCAGAACGAGCGGATATAATATATCATACCATATTGAGCCCAAACCTCGTAACATGAACAATATCGACGTTGTTGTACACGAAATTAGTGTTGATTTATTGTTACGGCGTTTGCTCTAGATCGATTGAATAGACATGCAAGCTGAGATGCATTTTTGTTTTACTGGATTCCTCCGCCACTTCGGGGCTCTGAATGACGAGAGTTTGACCATTTTTTGTCATCTAGAGGATGCGTAGCGACGCACGGGATCCAGTTGCATGAAATCAAAACTCTCGATTCAATTTGGTACCGCTATTTTTCTCAGATTTCAGTGTTGCTAAAGAAGAACTGCTGCAGTTCGAACGTTGCCTAGCGAGTGCCAAAAAATCCTGAAGAATTCCATAATAAAATCAATTTTTTCTGGTATAATATAAAGATCGTTTTATAGGATGTGCTTTGAGAAAGTTATTTTTATCGATTGCTCTGCTGATATCATGTGTTTTTAATCTGGAAGCGGGTTATAACCTGAGCAGCTTTACACTCAAAAACGGACTGTTGGTGGTTTGTTTACATAAGAAGACTACGCCCATAATATCGTTTTCTGTGTGGTATAAATGTGGATCAGCGCAAGACGCAATTTCCAAGTCCGGTGTAGCTCACTATTTGGAACACATGGCTTTTGAATGCGATAAAAGAGAATTTAGTGACTTTTTAGAGAGTGTTGGAGCAGAGTCAAACGCTTTTACTTCGCTTAGATCGATTTGTTTCTATGAAATAATTCCTAGCGAACATCTTGAGAAAATATTTGAATACGAAGCCAAAAGAATGACGTCGATAACCATAGATGACGCACCGTTTTTATCTGAAAAAGGCGCCATCTTGGAAGAATGGAGTATGAGCATTGGTTCGAGTCCCGATGGATCTGCGGGGGAATCTCTTTGTGCAAATGTGTTCAATAGGACTGCAGGCGGTATAAGCGTTATCGGATGGAAGTCGGAGATAGAGTCACTGCAGCCGCAGGATCTGTTGGATTTTCACAAGGCTTGGTTTGCTCCCAACAACGCAATTATTGTTATTGTCGGGGATATACCAGATCTGAAAAAAATAAAAAACCTTGCGGAAAAATATTTCGGAAATATACCCAAAAAAGAAATATTGCGTAGAGAAGAAGACAGTAGTCGGCCATCTTGCGTGAAAGAAATCACATATGCATCTCCCAAGGTAAGCAATACTTCTATCGAATACATCTATCATGTTCCATTTTCGCACTTAAAGAATCTAAGAAAAAGTCTGGCTTTGGATTTGGCAATTTCTGTGATAAATCAGCCTGACTCATTCACTAGAAAAATACTTGAGCATGATCTAAAAAAAGCAACATCTGTAACTTTTTCATATACAAAAGGATACTTTCCCTATGATATTGCGAGTATAGGTATAGAAAGCTCATCGCTGAATAATCGCAGTGATTCCGAAAAAATCTGCACTTATCTGCTAAAGAAACTTCTCTTGAGTGGCATAGCAAAAAACGATCTGGAAACTGTTAAAAAACAGAAGCAACTTGCGATGGCCTATAAAAAAGATGATATCGGCTCCATTGCTCAACATGTAGGACATCTATTATCCAATGAATATTCTACTGAAGAAATCCAATCTATGGATGATGTAATACAATCTATAACGGTTGAGGAATGTAATGATGCTCTGAGAGAGGTTTTTTCCTTGGATCCAGTTGTAATTTCAAAAGTTGTTCCAAAAGGATATGATCGTGATTAAAATTTATACTATTCTCTCCATTGTCTGCAGTATCTTTCTAGCGGCAGATCTGCGATCTGATGAAAAGAATGATTCCGCAGAAAAAACGCAAGAAAAACAATGCGATAATTCATCAAAAGTAAAAGAATTGAGAAGCAATCTAGGCATTAGATTCTTATTTATGAATGACGATAGTGCGCCGCTGGTTCATGTGCGCGTTGCATTTAAATATTCCGGATCGGCTTATATGGAGAGGGCTAAATGCGGACTGCCAGATTTTTATTCAGAAGCTGTATTCTGCGGATGCGATAAATATACTAAAGTTCAATTTAAGAAAAAATTGAAAGATATAATGGCTTTAGGAAGTTGCTATGCTAATGGTGATTCAATTGTATTCTCCATAACATTTCCGAAGATTGTTTTACAGGAGGCGGCGTCTTTAACAAATGCTGCACTCAATAAACCAACATTTGAAAAAAATGAGGTGAAACGCATTCAGGATAGCATCGTTGGATCATTGCAGAGTTACGATTGGAATCCGCGTGGCTTTGCAGAATGTATGTTTCTTCCTGCGATTGTTTTTAAATCGCATCCATATGAGACTTACTATGGAAGCGTAGAAAATTTTGCAATGTTGTCCATTGACGATCTAAGGAAATACAAGACTGATTATCTCGTAGTAAACAATGCCGAAGCTTGTGTTTTTGGAGATATCTCGGAGAACGAAGCGAAAGATCTTCTGGATAGAATATTTCGTAATGTTCCAAAGGGAGTTGCTGCAAAAGATACTGTGTCAGATACTAAGCCGCTACTAAAAGCCGAAGAGAAGGTATATTACGAACAGAGTCCACAAAGCACAATTGTGTTCGCCATGAAAACGGAACGCCATAATTCCGCAAACAGGTATGTTGCTGCGATACTTAATATGATATTCGGCGGCGGTATGTTTAAAAGTCGAATAATGTCAATTCTAAGAAGCAAAGAAGGTCTGATATACCGTGGAGGAGCGGGAATCGTGCACATGAATCATGTCAGCTACATTACTGGATTACTAGAAACAGATAATTCCAAAGTGAAAAAAGCGATTGAATCTATTAAGAAAATAATAAAAGACCTCAGGAAGAATGGCATAACGAACGAAGATCTTGAGTTCGCTAAAAGCAACATAAAGGGTTCAATTCTTGTTGGCATGAGAACTTCCGATGATTTGTGTGGTTTTTATTTCAGGGAGATGCTGTTGGGAAATGGAGTAACTGCATTAAAAGATCTTCTGGATGGAATAAATAACGTAAAACTCAAAGAGGTAAACGATTTGGCCAGAAAGATTTTGGATGAAAACAACATACCGTTTGTGATAATTGCTGGAAATAAAGATGATTAAGAGAATTGCATATATATTGCTTGTGCTATCGCAAATTTCTGCTTTTAGTTGCTATGGGCTTGGAGATCGCAAGGATACCGGTGGAAAAATCGTAAAGTGCACACTGAAAAACGGCATAGAAGTTGCTCTCTATTGTGATTTTAAGATGGAAGAAGTAGTGGTTTGCATAGTATTTCATGTGGGAAGAATTGACGCGCCAATTGATAAAGGCGCAATAACTGATGTTATATGCGATAACATTGTAAATACAAAACTGCACAGACAATTTCAGGATCTCGGCATACGATATGAGATATGTTCAAGTGATTTTTCCACTAGGATTGTTGCGCATATGCATCCTGAAAATCTGGATAAGTTTTTCTCAGTTCTGTCGAAATCTCTGGACGGAATAGTAGTTGAAAATCTTGAGATGTACAAAAAACAGTGGATATCCGAATATAAATTGCGTTCCTACTGCTGCGATGATACCGTTGACAATCACATTAGGGCAAACGTAAAGTTTTCAGATGAAAGCACTTTGCCAGTCTTCAGCGAGCAATCGATAGATTCCATTACAGAGTCTGACGTTAAGCTTTTTTATAAAAACAACTTCATCAATTGTCCACTTACCATAATAGTTAGCGGTGCGGTCGGACATAAGAGCCTTAGAAAGATGCTGCGCGATTCATTCAGTGATCTCCCGCCCAGAAAGGCTAGAACATACCGTGAACCACAAAAAATCGAGTACCGAGATATTCTTATAGAAAACCAATATATGGGTACCTCAATCCGCTATGGGTATGTTCTGTCGGCAGAGGAGAACTCGAAATTTGGTGAGACTTTTGATCACATGCTCTCACATGAAATGCAAAAGTTCTTTTGCGGAGTATATCCGTTGTGTGATTTTTGCATAAGCACTCCAGCAGGAAACGGAGGCTGTCTGAAGTTGATTACTCTGTATCCAAAGTATGACATCTCTCTGAAAACGTTAGCAAATTCCTATGGGGCATTTGTGCGAAAAATGTCCACGATGGAAATTACTCCGGACTCCATAAAAAAAATCGCCGAAAGAGAAAGTATGGACAATAGTTTTGTGTTTGCAAATCTAGGAACTATGTACAATGTTATTCTGGATGCATTTATAAATGGTATGGATGTGAATCACATATATTCAATTGCAAATGATATAATCGCTGTTAATACAAAGGAATTTCGTGCTTTTGTTGAAAAAATGTTTCGGCAAAATCCAATCTTTAGAATTACAACGAAATTTAAACGGGACAGTTAATTATGAAGCATAGAGAACTAAAAAAAATGCTACTAATTGCGGTAATTGCTTTGATTGCAGCCTCTATTATTTTCTCAAAAAAGGAAAGGCAATCTCTGGAAATAGACCAAGTCAGCAATAAAATGAACGTGAAGGCTTCGCTTATTCAGGTGAACAGTAGAGATGTGATATATATAAAATGCAAATTTAAAAATGCAGGAGTATTGCATAACCCACTGGATAAACATGGAATTTCTGCCGTTGCTGCGCATATGCTCTTCAGAAGAATAAATGGATTATCGGAAGAAGAGACGGCGGAAAAAATTTGTGATCTGGGAATTCATAATTTTAGCACATTGACAGATGGAGATGATTTCGAAATTTCGTTTTTTGTGATAGATACTAAAGCAAATGAAGCGCTGAAGTTTTTGGCCAGCGCTTTTTCATGTAAGGATTTTTCCAGCTCATATCTAGAGCATGTTAAACAGATTTATCCGTATGTTTTGGATGTAGATACCAGTGACCCGTTTCAGCTACTACATGACAAGATGTTCAGTATGCTCTACAAAGACAGCACCTACGGCATGAGCGATAGTGGCAGTTCCTTAGCAGTATCCAGTATAACCACTGCGGATATAGTGGATTTCGTAAAAAATATGCTGAGACGAGATAACCTGGAAGTCGTTTTCGCCGGAAAAGTCTCGAGATTCGATATCAACGATTACTTGAAAATTCTATTGGATGGAATATCGTCGGAAGAAAGAGAATCTGAGCCTTTCAAACTTTCGGAAGATATGTCTGACGAAAAAACAGCAGTAATTACCCGTTCAAATATGAAGGATGTTGCCTGTGTGATGACCGGCGTACGTCTAGATGGTCTGACAGATCTTGAAAGAGCCGCGGTAGAGATAATTTTCAAGGCACTGTTTGATACACAAATCGGAGACTTTTCCAAAGGGCTGAGAGAAAAAGGCATTACATACGATGTTTCACGCTACTCCGTACGCAGGACATTGTCAGATGTCTTTTACATTACAGCTTGCTTGAATAAGGACGATTTGCAAAATTACACAAAATATTTAGATGAGAAATTTGCCGATTATTTTCGAAAAGTAAATCAGAAAGAGCTTGAGAGAATCAAAAACTATTTTATAAAAATATCGCATGATGGATTCGAGTCATTGCAGGATTTGGATGAAAAAATAAAAGATGCCTCACTTCCATTTGATGAAGTAACTCCTGAAATTTGCGAAAAGGCAGCTCGTAAGCTGTTTGATCACGCACATATTAGAACTGTTATAATACGTGACGCATCTGCTCAAATAGCTTCGCCACCAGATTGAAAGGTGTGTGAGCGCTGTTTCCTAGTGCTAAAGTCGGAATCTAAATGCAACGTCACGTTGGCACATGTGATGAATAAGTCCCATCAAAAAAAATGTTAAAAAAGCACTAAAAAAGCTTGTTTATTTGTTTACTTGCCACTATATATTTGTTATGATAATAGAAAGGAGTTAAGAACATGAAATATTTAATTGGAATTGTTGCAGTTGTTGGTTTTTGTTCTACGGTTGATGCCGATGTGCCGGTGACAGTTGCAGCTGGTGTTGTTAGTCAAACTGCTGTGCAGAAACGCATTGTAGATAATCGTTTGTCAGTTACGCTCTGCGATTGTGAATCAGATGAGGACAACGCCACAGCTGAATTCTACTTGACCTCGAATGGCGACTTTGATTTCTTGCTCAAACCTAAATACGGTGATAATTCTTCCGGCAATCCAATGATTGTGCAGAGCCGGAAGGTCACTGCCGCTACGGACCCAGCAGATAGGGTGGTAACTCTCACTCTGTACGGGTTGAAAGACAATGCCAATCCAGTGGGGTACGACGTGGATGTGTGCACCAAAGACGGTAGCGTGCTTGGTTCGTACTCATTTTCGAATAATGGCGACGTTGAAATATTAGCGCATTAGTAGAACTTTAATGTTTACGCGCTACTATAACATTGAAAGACTGGACTTGGTTGCTTGATCGTTGTATAATAGCTGGAAACGGTTCCATTACACCTGTTTTTGTGGTATCATGTACATATGTGGATTTTTTGGAGAGTTACATGAGAAAAGAACGTGCTCAATCGTATAGTGAAGTGAAACGCTTCGTGGACGCTGGTCTGCGCCAGTATATGTTAAATGTGTTTTCGTATATGTCTGTTGGGTTGCTCCTGACAGCCATTGTGACGTATGTTGCTAGTCTATCAGAAGCGTTCATGAGCTTTCTGTTCTCGTCGCATGTAACATTCTTTATTGTGGCGCTGGCTCCAGTTGGTATCGTGTTTTATTTGGGTGCGAAAATAAACGATATGTCTGCCGCAACAGCAAAAACGCTGTTTTTTGTCTATGCGGCTTCGGTAGGACTTTCGATGGCTTCTATTATGCTCATTTACACAACTGCCAGCATAGTTTCTACGTTTTTTGTGACGTCGTCCATGTTTCTATCGATGGTTATCTACGGCTATTCCACGCAAAAAGATCTCACGAGTTGGGGATCTTTTCTATTGATGGGATTGGTGGGAATATTGATTGCCGGAATTGTAAATGCGTTTATGCGGAGTAGCGTCGCATCGTTGGTTATATCTGCCATTGGCGTGATTGTATTTACCGGCTTGACTGCTTATGACGCCCAGAGGATCAAGAGCTATTATCTTGAATCCGATTCTTCTGATACAAGTGGAAAAAAGGCTGTGTTTGGAGCTTTGAGCCTGTACATGGACTTCATCAATCTTTTCATGCATTTGCTTAGATTTCTTGGAACTAGAAGAGATTAATGGTGACCGGAATGCCCTATGAAGAAAACAAAAAAATTAGGTGAGTTCAATGTAAATCCATCTAGTTTTCTTGGAAAATTCAGGAAAAGAAATCCCATTCAGAAGTTGCTTGGTTTTGCGTTCCTTATCTTTGTGCTACATTCGGCGTTTTTGGGAAATTCTGTCAGCATCGTTCGGAATCTTTTTACATCTGTAGTTGTTTTCTTCGATAAAATTAGCTACAGCATAGTAGATGGAGTTTATGACTTCGGATATGCGCTTTCCCACAGTCCGCGAAAGATCATTTCAGACCTAAAAAAAGAAAATCTGACATTAAAAAATAAAGTCGATCAGCTAGCTAATCTGAAAACAGAAAATGACGAACTTAGAAAGATGCTTTCTATGAAAGAACGCGCCGACTGCAGTATCTGTATAGCTAGAGTTCTGAGATCTTTTTCCAACGATTACATAAGGTCGTTTGTTTTAGATCTCGGAGAGTCGGATGGTATATCACTGGAAGATGTTGTAATTAATAACGATGGATTGATCGGTAGAATCGTAGAAGTTGATAAAAATTGGAGTAAGGTTATGCTGATCACGGATACCAACTCTAATATTCCCGTAGCGGTGTGTGCCACACCTGCACAAATGGCTTCGCCACCAATAGTAGATGCCAGTGTCGCAGACACCGTCACGCTGGGCACGCCTGCTCGGACGAATGCAATAGCAGCTGGCGATAACACAAGTACATTAAAGGTAGCAAGAATTTACGAAGATGTTTCCATAAAAAACGGAGATATCGTTGAAACATCTGGATATGGCGGTGTTTTTAATGATAAAATCGCAGTTGGAAAAATTGTTGAAGAAAATGGCGTCTGTCGTATTGTTCCATTTGCAGATTTTAGCGCTATCGAATACGTAGGTGTTTTAAAAAAGAGCAAATGAAACATAACGTAACAATAGAATTAAAAGTAGCAATTGCATCGGCAATTTGTCTTACAATTCTTTCATTTATTTCGGCGGATTTTTCTATAGGTCTTTTCTTTTGCGTTATTTTCCTTGGAACTCTAATGCAGCCAGGCGCTATAACTCTGAAAACAATATTTATTGTGTCTGTGCTGCTAGATATATATGCCAATCAATTCGTTGGAATATTGTTTTTGCAGTGTATTTTGATACATTTGTTCGTCGGGAGATTCAGATTAGTTCTACTAAATTCAAAAATTGTTTTTGGAGCTTGCGGCTTACTTTTCATATTTTATATTTCTGAACTGTTATGTTTTGCAATGACAACAATTTTTGGTGGAAAATTCGATTTCTGTTATCATTTCGTGAGATTAATTATGGTGACGTTACAATGTAACTGCTGTCTCCTAATTGCATATATTCTCAGGAAAATTAGAGATAGAAGACATGCTCAATAACTATGATCCCAAGAAAGAAATTCAACGGCGTATCATAATCATTATTTCAGCGATATTGATGCTGGTTGGATTGTTGATATATGAGCTCTATTTTCTGCAGGTGGATTGCTACAACAAATATGCAATGCTATCGGAAAAAAACAGGGTAAGATTATCTCCGCTATTGCCGAAGAGAGGGCGTATATTTACAGCAGATGGAAAATTAATAGCCAGTAGCAAATACAAATACAAACTTACCATAGAATCCTGTGCAGAAAACATTTTTCTGAAAAACCTAGAGCTGCTGGAGACATGCATTGATCTATCTGCGGAAGAAAAAGAAGCATTGCTGGAAATGAGGAGAAAAGTACCAAGATACTCTCCCATAATCATAAGAGACGGATTGTCTTGGGACGAATATGCGAAGTTATCGATTATCTTTTATAAATTGAGTCACGTATCAATAGATGATGTGTATGTGCGAGAATACGACATGCCATTTGAATTCAGTCATGTGGTCGGATACGCCTCAAAAAGCGAAAATAATCTGCAGATTTTAAATGGAAAAACAGGAATTGAGTTGTCCATGAACGCAGATCTCATCGGTGAAATCGGAAATCTAAAAACAGAAATCAACGCTGCCGGTAGAAAAATACGAAAACTTGAGTCAGTCGACCCCATAAGTGGAAAAGATGTTACACTTACTATAAATTCGGAAATCCAAAAATATGTTTTCGATTTGATATCGGCGGAAAAAGCCGGCGCCTGCGTTGTTCTTGATCTCACCGATGGAAGTGTTGTAGCGCTAGTTTCGGCTCCGGGATTTGATACGAATCTAATTTCCTCAAAAATCAGTCGAACTCAATGGAATGCAATAATTAAGGATCCGCTATCACCACTGACGAATAGAGCAATTACCGGAAAATATCCTCCGGGATCTGTATTTAAAATTGTAGTAGCATTTGCCGCTCTGAGCGAAGGTATTATTACTCCCAAAGATACGTTTTTTTGTTCCGGAGCTGTTACACAGGATAACGCCACATTTCACTGCTGGAACAGGCAAGGACACGGTAGAGTAAATGTATGTGACGCCATTCGCGGGTCATGCGATTGCTTTTTCTTCGAGATATCTAAAAAATTGGGCATAGATAAAATCGCAGAATACGCAGAAAAATTTGGTTTTGGGAAACTGACAGAAATAGAACTTCCTAACGAAAGTTCCGGATTACTTCCGAATAAAAAGTGGAAACTGCTGAAGTACAGGAAATCATGGAAACCATACGAGACAATTATTACCAGCATAGGACAAGGCGCTCTGCAAGCCACACTGCTGCAAGTAGCTACGATGTTTGGAAAGTTATATACCAACAACTACGATTTTACTCCGACCATAATCAACCAGCGTGACCAACGTGACGTTGGATCCGTTTTCTGTCCTTCTGAAACGTATGCGAGGGGCAACTTCAACGTTGAGGCTGTTTCTGTATTGGAAAACGCGTGTGGTGCAACCACTCAGCGTGATGTTGGCCCCAATAACGATCAACACGACAATTGCGGAAAAGATCAATTATGCAGCGGTCTCGCACATTCATCTGTCATTAAAGATGCGCTTCATCAAGTGTGCAATTCCTGGAGCGGAACGGCGTTTAGATCCTGCAAAGCAGACTACGAGATTTCTGGAAAAACTGGCTCATCACAAGTCAGAAGAATAAAAAGAAACGAAGCCGGAGTAAGTCAGAAAAACTTTCAATGGCATTTGAGGGATCATGCTTTTTTTGTTGGGGTTGCTCCCCAGAAAAACAAAAATCCTCGATATGTGGTGGCTGTTTTGATAGAACACGGTGGTGGAGGAGCCAGCACGGCTGCTCCAATCGCGCGAAAAATATTTGATAAATTAATACTGACGGAAGAAAATGAGAAAAGATAAACTCAAGTGGTTGCATCAATGGAAATAGATAAAATCAAAAAGAGATTTTTGTTTCTCAATGAATTCAAGGTATTGTTTCTACTCTTATTTCTCATGTTTATTGTTAGCATGCTGGGGCAATTTAGTGCCTTTAATGGGGTATTTTCCGAATCTGTCCAGAAGCACATCATTAGAATCATTGGCGGAATCGCGGTTATGTGTTTCATATATCTGTGTGATTTCAGAATATGGAACAACTTCGCCTATGTCTTTTATGCCGTTACATTTGTTGCTCTCATAGTTGTCGAGTTCCTAGGCACCATAAGACTAGGAGCACAGCGGTGGATCGATCTGTATTTTTTTATATTTCAGCCGTCGGAACTAATGAAGTTAGCTCTCATTCTAGCGTTATCCAGATATTATTCAATGTTGTCTCCGGTGGATACGCAGTCGTTGAAGAGCCATCTGTTACCAATTGCCTTAACGTTATTTCCAACGATTTTAGTACTAAAGCAGCCGGATCTCGGAACGGCAGGAGTCCTATTCTTGGTGGGCTGTGGAACAATATTTTTATCTGGATTTCCCATAAAAACATTCATACTCAGCGTAGTTTCCGGACTTTTATTGTGTCCATTCGGTTGGTATTTTCTCCATGACTATCAAAAAAATAGAATACTTACGTTTATGGATCCGGACAGGGATCCTCTGGGAACCGGATATCACGTACTGCAGTCCAAAATAGCCATTGGATCTGGATATATGTATGGAAAGGGATTTCTACAAGGCACCCAGAGCAAATTGAACTTTCTTCCGGAAAAGAATACGGATTTTATATTTACTACAATAGCTGAAGAGCTCGGTTTCATCGGATCCACATTTATCATCCTATTATTTCTGGGACTCATCCTATATTTTTTCTGGTGCGGATCGGAAACAAAAACTGTATTTGCTAAGTTTTTGTGCTATGGACTAGGATTGCTGCTATTTTCCCACGTGTTCATCAATATTGCCATGGTCATGGGAGTGGTCCCTGTCGTAGGAATTCCACTGCCACTGCTATCATATGGAGGAAGTTCCATGATCACATTCATGATCAGCTGCGGACTGATCATGTCATCGTTAGCCAATAGAAAATCATTTAGATCGTGACAAAGGCTTATTTCTTTGTTAATCCCTAACTCCGCATCAAGTTAGGTCGCCTACGTCAATTTTCTTAAAGATTCCTTGAGTTTTTTTTGTCATTTCGGATCGATGCCAGAGACCGTTGATTTTGAGTTGATAAATAGCTTTGGCGGT
>BNWK01000019.1 GCA_025998775.1 Alphaproteobacteria bacterium
AAAGTTTGTGCTCTACATAGCTTTGATGCCTTGGATCTTCAATGGTTTCAAATTTCTCTTTTGCTGTCACTTCTAGCCTCCGATAGTAAAACGTATTAATTCTACCTCTTTCTAGCAAAATTGTTTAACCCTCTCTTCTCATATCTAAAATATTTAAAAAATTTTATGAAACGCCCGTGACTCATTCTGCCACTTGTTTAGCATCGGTAATGGTTCGAAAATCTCGTATGTTCGCTGCTCAATACGCCCATGTTCCTTATCAAAATCATCATTAATTACAGCTGTTGGTTTGTATATTGAGCAACCGAGCTCTATTTGCTTCAATAGGCTTGGTTGGTTATCTTTTACATGAGTTATCAGAATGGCTCCTGCATCTTCAGCTGATTCAAAAGTTTTTTTTGGCAATGAAGAGCATCTGCAGAAACCACAACCCCCTTCAGATTGAACTTCTGCAGAAATCCCTGAAGCGCTGGAATTTCACTATCTTTTTCGCTTTCCAGTTGCAGGTGGCTTAAAACTTTTTTGGTCACCGCTGAAAAAACACCGAGAATTCTTGACTAATATTTGTCTTGCGTTTTTGAGCCGCTTCCGCACAAAACCTTGCCATCAAAGCAGATATCTTCGATCTCACTCTGATATTCTGATGTTTCAGAAAAATATTTCATAAAAACTTGCTCCATATCTGAAAAATCAATGCGCGTAAGTATCTTCCAGACGCCAGATATTGTGGGAAATCTTCGCTATGTAAGCCCAAAAATCTCCCCTAAGTCATTAAAATTATACTCAACGAAGCGTTGCACATCGCTATATGTCTTCGCGTTGCTCGCTATCGCAAAAATTGAAAATAATATGATCTGCCACAACTGATATTCTTTCCCGTTATACTTGCGCTCATCTTTTATCTCTTTTAATGCATCTATGTTTTTCATATCTACTACTAATATTAAAACTTAATTAATATTCGGAGATTCCTTCTCAAAAATCAATAGATACCTCTAGGAAAAAGCCATGTCATGAAAATGAGGCCGTGATTTTTTGCAGGTATTTCATGTGTTTTTCTGATATTTCACCTTTTTTTATCGCATGCCGCTGTGGCAAAAAACAATCGATCAGCAGGTATCTTCGCTACTTTTTTGTGCGTTTTTATTCCATGCAACTCTGCTGCATGTGGCCCTAACGTTTAAAATTGTTCAAACACCAACAAAAAATTTGATAATGTCATGAGGCAGCCGCGGTAGCAGGCGCCGTCTATGCTGACAACACCTGCGACTGTCGATTCGGAGCTAATTAATCGGTTTCAGTAGGGACTAGTCGCTGTCGCTTTTCTGTCGGATGCTTGGGGCACCTTTTGTTCTCACCCTGTGGTATCCTCGTCGGTTTCCGCAGGTTTGTCTTCGCGTGCATCCGCTGTTGTAGCGGTCGTTTTGCGTTTCTTTTCCTCCTTCTCGACTAGTGTTTTGACATTTTTCCCTTGTCCTTCAGTGGCTGCAGCAGCCGGTTCTTCGGATGGCGTATCTTCTTTTTTTGTTCCGCGTAGCGCGGTTTTGCCCGTTTCAGGGTTTTCTTTTCTTCTTCCGGCAGTCTGGTCCTGCGGCGGCGTATCGTCTTCAACCAGCTTTAATGCTTTTTCCATACTCTTCGTAATCATCTTCGTGGCTTCCGCGATATCTTCTCCCGTGAAATCTAGTTGTAGGCTTTCCGCAATTCTTTTTCCAAATCCGTCATCGCCAAGATTAGCGACTTGTGTTTTGAACTCTTCTAACCAAACGCCAACTATTTCGTCCAAAATCTTGTTTATTCCACCTCCTTCGGTCTTTTCAGCTGTATCAATTTCTTCGTGCGCAGTTGTAATGCCTTTTACTAATTCCACAAAGATCTCGACAACGCCTTCCGCTATCTTTACTTTACCAGCTGCAGTCGCGATTTTTCTTTCGTAGGCCTTTAGTGTTTCGTCGTGCTTGGTTTGAGCGTTTGCTATTGTTCTTTTAGGATCTTTCTTACCAGGATTGCTTTTAATCTTTTCAAGGTCAGACAGTGCCTTGTTTTCTACATCTTCCCTGGTCTTCTCCAAGGCGGTCAGCTGTTCGGCTGCGTTTGCGGCTTCGGAGGCGACTTGTTCCTGAGCATCTAACAATTTGTTGGCCAGTCTCCTTAGCAAACAGTATGCTTGACTTCGTGTGACCCGAAAATATGGTAATTTTATCATCTTTCGGTATTCCGCTCGGGTTCTCTGTGGAGATAGAGAGGTCTCGGCAACTTTGTTGTAAGAAGCGATCGCAGGTTTTATTTGTTCGGTTACAAAAGGAACTATGTTCTTTTTATCCCATCCTTTTATAGCCTCTAGCCCTGCCTGGGCTGGCTGGGCGAGTTTAGTTAGTTGGCGGTAGTTGTCCTTTGCGTCTCTAGGGAGTCGTTTATTTTCAATGCCGTCTGTCGAAATCTGCCCTATCAGTTTCAGTGTATCGATTAGTGGTGCGCACAGGGTTTCCAACGTATCTTCCGGAAGCAGCTTTATCATGTTTGTTGTGTCTTCTTTAAGAACCCCTGTTTTTTCTCGGAAATAGACCAATTCTTCCCGCAGAGCGGCCTGATAAAGCGGTTCTTCGGCCACTTTCTCGATACACAAGTCTTCTTGGTCCAATCCGCGGGCGCATGCGAAGGCTACCTCCAGACTCTCGCAGGCCGTTTTGAGGTCTTGGTGCACAGTTTCGATCGTGTCTTTGTTCTTCTGTGCCTCGGTTTTCTCGGCGGTAGAGATATAGTCTGTTTTGGCTTTGTCTATAAGTTCAGCGATTTCTCCAACTTTTGTTTGTTGAGCTAACAATTTCTCCTTGTTCTTGCTATCATGAGCCTTAGTTAGGAGACCATTTATAAGTTTCTGATTCGCCTCCGCTGTGGTTGCGACACTGTCGAAAATCGCCAATGCAGTTTCGGTTGCGTCCTCTTGTTTGGCGTCCTGAGTAGCTACTATGTTCTCAAGTTGTTCGGCAGCAGCGGCAACGACCGTTTCAGGATTAGGATCAGTGGTGCTGCCTTCCTTTTTTCCACCTTTGTCTTCTTCTACGGCGGCTTGTGTCTTTTCTATGTACTCTACTAAGGCAGGTCTCAGTTCTTGTGTTTTTGTCAGCACTTTGTTTATGCTTTTTGTTGAGTCTTTCCAGTTCCCAGCGGCAATCAGGTCATGTAGCTGTTCATATGTTTCACGCTTTTCTCCAAGTTTACCAGCTTCGTAAGGCGTCTTTGCGTAGTCTAATACGTTTTCTAGTCTTTCCGTGAGCTTTAGCGGTTCCGTAGCTTCCGTTTTGGCTGTTGTTAGCCGCCAGTCAGCGAGTCCAGTAGCCACACCTTCGGGTAAGTTCTTTCCGGTAATGTATGCTATGGCCATATTGCGTGTGTTTTTTATCTCCGTTTCTTTTTCTTTCGTGGTCTCTCTCGTTTTATCAATGTTCGATAGCAAATAAGGGTGCAGTTCGACGAGCATTTTTCGGACCGTGCATTCTGTCGGTTTGCTTCCGCTCCACCCCGTGTTTTCCTCAATGTATTCGTTCAATTGTTTACATTTGGCCTTGCCCTCTTTGTCGAAGCCTCCGCTATCGTAAATTTCTCTAGCGAATTTTACTACGTCCTCGAGTCGATCCGCGAACTTGGCCCGTTCATTAGGTTCATCTGGACATTTTTCCCAGCCGGCCAGCCACGTATGGACTCCTGCCGGCAACTTTTCACCAGTTATATACGAAAGAACTTTGTCCGAAGGTTTCGGGCTGGCTGCAGTCTCGTGCCGCTCAGTGTTTGTGTTTGGCGGTTTCTCAGATTTTTTTACAGTGGACGTGTCGCATGCTGTTATCGCTTCGTCCAGTGCGATCAGGATGGCGTCTATTCGTCGTTCGGTTTTTTTGCGCAATGGAACGTCTATTTCGAACTTTGCTTTGGTCACATCTTTCCCTAATGGTGGAGAGAAAGCTCCCTTCGCGTCCTTTTCATATTGCGTTTTTTCTTCCCCACTCTGGTCATTTTGGCTCGTCAGTCTCCCTTTTATTGACTCGCATTCCTTTTGGTATGTCGTTAACGTTTCTTTTAGTTCGTCTTTATTTTTCGATGATTTTATTAGTTGTCGTTTGTTCTTGTTTATGTCCGCTTTGCCGTTCAGCGTGTCTGTGAGTTCGCGTAGTACAGTCGTCTCGTCTTCTGAGCTGTCTGCTTTGTCTCTAGAGGCGGGGCTCTTACTAGCTTTTTTGTCAGGAGTCTGGTCTGTGCTTGTTGCCTCCCGTTCGGACAGGCTGGCAATAATTTCTTTGACATCCTCCGCTATTCTGTTGTACGTAGCTATTTCTTCCGCGATCCCGTCCGGGTCTTCAGGTTCGTTTATGTCTTTTGCTGTAAGCCCGGGTTTAATACTGATGGTCTGTTTGAGCTTCCTTATTTCATCGTCAGTGATATTTTTGTTTTCGATAGTTTTGACGAATTTTTCGCACTGTTTCGCGACTTCGGATAGATGTGCTATCAACTTGTCTTTCTCGTCAATCGTTCGGATCTTATCCATGACTGGTTCGGATAGTTTTTCTCGGGCAGTAGCCTCAATTTCGTCTTTTATTTTGTTCTTTGTTGCAGTGTCTAATTTTTCGTTTCTTTTCTTTTCGTGTCCAGTTTCAGTCGCAGTTTTCGTTTCTGCCTGCTTTTGGGTTGCCAATAATTCTGGTGTAAAACATGATATCGCTGTAAATACAAACGACGCAAATTTAATCTTAAAAGCAAGCTTTTTCATTTTTTATCTCCATATAATATTTTATAAGTATACAACATGCAAACAGGTTTGTCAAGTATTTTGCGCAATAAAAAAGTATATTTAGCATAAAACGGTTACAAAGAAAACTCGATGCCTGGTGTTTCCGATAAACAGACATCGCTCTCTTCGTGTTTTAGCTTACGAATATCCGAGACTGCTGCATAATGAGCTCTTTTTCGCAATTGACTTCGTCAGATCCGCTGCTCGGATCATCATGTACGAGGAGTACACTGCGGTCCTGCGCTGCGTTCTTCCTCGCTCTTGCAAAAAATATCTTATTATGCAGCAGTCTCTATCCTTATTAAAAGACAACACAAAACCAATATAGCGAGCTCGAATTGAGGAATCTTTCATTGGCGCACGCCTTTCTAACACCACACAAACTCAAGATGTAGAAATGGGGCAATGATACAAAACGCAAACCATCAACTGGCTGGGGTGGTAGGACTCGAACCCACGAATGACGGGATCAAAACCCGCTGCCTTACCACTTGGCTACACCCCAAAGAGTCTACGAGGCTACCGCATAATGGTTCTTTAACGATATAAGTGTCTTGCAAAAAACATCATCATTATGTAGCGGTCTCTTTACGTATATGCGATCCAAATACTACATCATGAGTATTATAAATTCCAGTAGTTAATTATAGCTTAACAAAAAAAAATAGTTGGCCGCGCGCCTAGGCCAGTGGGCATATCATGCTTTTCTAGACTCGCAGTAATTCATTTATAGATATCTTAGCTCTCGTTTGTTCCGTAACCTGCTTTACGATTACTGCACAACATATGTTCAAGCCATTGGATTCGTAGGATCCGGGAACAACAACAGAGTATGGAGGAACATTTCCGTAGCTTACTTCTCCGGTTTCTCTATTAATTATCTTTGTGGAAGACGTTATGCTGGCTCCGGCGGCTAGAACTGCCCCCTCTTGCACAATTACTCCTTCTGTCAGTGAGCTTTTCACACCGATAAAACAATTGTCTTCTACAATTACAGGAGTTGCCTGCAGTGGTTCTAGCACACCTCCGATTGTAACTGCATCTGAGACATGACATTTTTTCCCTATTTGTGCGCAACTTCCCACTAGTGCATTGGTATCGATGAGAGTTCCTTCATCAACGAATGCTCCAACATTTATAAAGCTGGTCATTACCACGACGGATTTCGCTATGTGTGCGGAATATCTTACAACGCTTCCAGGAACCAGACGAAATCCTGCGCTAGCGAAATCTTCTTCTGACCAATTTTTGGTTTTCATGGGAACCTTATCGAAATATTCGCAATAGGACCCGGAAATAACCTCTGATTTGGTGTGTTTAAAAAATAGAAGAATGGCCTTCTTTAGATAATCATTTACCTGCCATTTTCCATCGATTTTATTGGCGATTCTGAGTTTGCCGGAATCCAACTTACTCATGGCTTCTTGTATGCACGATAAATCTTCTGAATTTCCGTTCCACAGATCCTCGATCTTGGATTTTAAAGCAATTTCATTCATGATATTTCTCTCAATTGACTGGAAGCAGGAACTTTACGGCTGCCTGCATCATGTAGTCGTCAATAAAATGTTTTGCAGTCTCACTAACGGCTAGATATACGCCTAATCCTCGGCGCCTCAATACATCAACAGACGCTATCATCATATCAAAAGGGACAACGGCGTCAGATTCACCGTGTATCATGACAAGTTTGGTTTTTAGATTAAAGTCCTTTATGTTTTGATCGATTAGAACTCCGGAAAAAGATACTACGTGCGATACTCCCAATTTCAATCCCAGAATAATCGATAACATGGCTCCCTGAGAAAAACCGGCGAAAATCGCATTGGCATAAGTAAGCCCGCTCTTTTCCAGAACATCATCGACATACTCTTTAATTATGTGCTCATTTTTTTTGTATTCGATAAAATAATCATCCACATCTCCATAAAGCGGAAACCACTGATATCCATCGTCGTTTTCATCGCACTTTTCGATTCCATCCGGAATGTGCACTTCGAGATCATCAAATACTTTCGCGAAAGTTTCACCAATCGCCTGAAAGTTCCCCTTATCTGCCCCATAACCATGAAAAATAAACATGATTCTTTTGGGTTCAGTCTTAGATTTAATTACAGATTCTTCCATATGGACTCCACAAATACATCGGATAACTTTAGCCTATTAGTCGCATGTATGCAATGGTGAGACAACTGCATAATGGCTCTTTTTCGCAATTGGCTTCGGTGCTTGCAGCACACGCAATATTCCGTTCTAAGGAATCCTCATGTACATCAAGTACGCTGCGGTCCTGCGCGGTGTTCTTCCTCGCACTTGCAAAAAATAGCTCATTATGCAGCTGTCTCTGGTAATGTTTGAGATTTGAATCTAAGTATCCTACGAAACCGTGGCAGGATATGAAATTGCAGCAAACGTGAATTTTTAACACTTACACTCTCTTGACTATTGGTTCTTTTTTGATATACGCTCGCATTCGTTGTATTTTTAGTGGCTATATTAAAAATGAGGTATATTGTGAAACAAATGTTGCTTGTGGGATTAATATTGTTATCTTTACCGTCATGTTCTGTTTATAAAGCATCTTCTAATGATGGTGTTTCTATTTCTGATATTGAGCAATGCAAGACGAAATATAGCCTTTTGGCTCATGGAATGAAATTAATAAAAACCGGCAAAACAAATGGAAAACGAGTTGAGGTTTATCGTGCGATAGCTCGAAAATCAGAATCTAACTACATGAGAGCCGTGGGACACGGTGTATTAGATCTCGCTACATTGGGAATATGGGAAGTTGCCGGAACTCCAATAGAACAATCCATTGATAATAATCGAGGATTTATCATTGCCAAGGTTACATATTCACATGGGGATGATATAGAAAATATAGAGATTTATAACGGTGCACTCAATTGAGAAAATGGCAAATCGGCTTGCAATAGTCGATATTTTTTTGTCGTGCTTTCTAGGGAAAGAGACGCTGAAGCTCGAGCAGATCGTACAATCATAAAACACCACGTTGCGACAATATGCTTACCGCCTACGGTCGGTTGAAAAACTTACAAAATTAGTTATGCTTAGCGGTTATACGTTGAACTCGCTGTTTTTGGTCGTAGAAGATCGTAATATTTAGAGTAAGAAAGTCTTTCGATGGAATAATTTAAGAAAAAGATATGAGAGGATGGAGGCGAGTAACCAAAAACACGTTGTGTTTCTTTTGTGACGACATTTGCAGAGTGATATTAGCCCGTTTTCCACTCTTTTGGTTTGTCTTGTTTTAATGTTGCATAATTCAAGCTCGACCCTGAATTCCCAATCTTTGTGCCTGCATTGTCATATATGCAAACCACATCTTGTGCATATATGGCGCTGAATGTAAATTGAATTGAGTCGTCCTTCTGGCGATACGTTTTAATGAGGCATGTCTCGTAATCTATCGCCTGTATAATGACCTTTAGACCGTTAATGCTGCTAAAACGCCTTATGCCTATAAATGGTATGTTCGTTCCGGCATATAAAGCGTTTTGTATCGCTGGAGCCCACGATCCATACTTCATGCATACGGTAGGATCATCTCCAACTATTCTACCGTCCCCAGTCAGCTGACCGGTGCTGTCATTGGTTACTAGCCTCGACATTCCAATTTCAAACCACAAACACGGACTACCGTTTGCACTATATTCCTCAACATCGGATGAGAAAAACTGCTCGCATATTATCATGTATTGCGGTGTAATCGAAGCTCCCATATCGCCATTTCCGGCCTCGTCCCCCCCTAACGAACTGCGGTCTCTAAACTTCAATACCATAACAACAAATACTCCATAACAAACATAGCGTAAAACCAAAACTCCATATTCATAATTATGCGGCTGGTGGAGGCAATTCCGCCACTAACCTGATGGAAGCAGTCAACTCCTCCAACTGGAAATGTGGCCTTAAAAACACAGTCGCTTTGTACGATCCAGGTTTACCGGGTACATCAAATACGTCGATGCGAGCTTCGCGAAGAGGAAACTTCGACTTCATCTCCTGACTCGCTGAATCATTTAATAGCACATAACTCGCAATCCAGTTGTTAAGATACATTGATACATCATCTTTTGTGAGGAAAGAACCAATCTTATCCCTCATTATGGCTTTTATGTAATGAGCAAACCGAGAGGCTGCCAACAAGTATGGCAACCGAGCACTGAGTGCAGCGTTGGAATTTGCCAGGTCGGTATTGTATACTTTCGGTTTTTGCGCTGTCTGTCCACCAAAGAACGCAGCAAAGTCTGTTCCTTTACTGTGGCATATGGCAAGGAAGCCCATGTCAGTTAGCTCTTTTTCACGACGATCGGTTATGGCTATTTCTGTAGGACATTTCAGGGCAATGTCTCCATCAGTGGTCTTAAACGTATAGGCAGGTAGGCCTTCTACTAATCCACCACCTTCGACTCCTCTTATGGCGGCTGGCCATTTGAAGAGTGCTACTGCTTTTCCTATGCGCTGCCCATAAACAAACGCGGCATTTCCCCAGCAGAATTGGGAGTTATCTGTGCCGTCTATGGTTTCCATAAAATTCAATCCATCTACCGGCAAAGTATCAGGACCATATGGAAGCCTCATCAAAACCCTTGGAAGCACTAAGGCAATATATCTTGAATCCTCGCTGTCTCGGAATGATCTCCACTTTATCATTTCAGTACTTTCGAAGATTTTTGCGAGATCTCTAGGTTCTCCAAGATGTGTGAAGCTATTCATGTCCATCATTCTTGGATGCGCAGCTGCTACAAATGGAGCATGGGCTGCAGCTGCAACGTTAGACAATTTCTCCAGAAGCAGTATGTCCTGCGGATGTCTGGTAAATTCATAGCCACCAATTAAACATGAATATGGATGTCCACCAAATGTTCCATACTCTTCTTCATAAATCTTTTTAAACAACGCGCTCTGGTCGAACTCTACAGCATGCTCAAGGTCATTTAGGAGATCCTTCTTGGAAACGTTCATAATTCTGATTTTAAGCTGAGTGCTCGTTTCTGTGTTCATTACCAAGTAAGTGAGAGCTCTCCAGGCGCCTTCCAACTCTTGAAAGGCAGGAGCATGAAGTATTTCGTTTATCTGGGCACTTAGTTGTTTGTCCAGATCAGCTATTATATTCTCGACAAAAGCAAGCGGATTTCTCATGAGAGTTACCTGAGAAGCTTCAATAGCAGCCAATAGCTCAAGAAGCATGGCACATGCGTGCAACTCCGCCGCAGGTTCGCGGGCAAGCTTTCCTTCATTGAACATTTCGCGCATGATTTCTCTAGGGCCAGCAGCCCCATCTGCAGGTGGTGCTGCATCTGCTGGCGGAGCAGCCGGAGTCGTAGCTGCCGCATCAGAAGCAGAAGTTGTTGTGGCAAAATCGGCAGTAATTGTAACCTTATTGGCCTCCAGATGCGCATTTATCTGGGTTATCAACAACGCCTTGAGAGCAACATCAGAAACGACATCCTTTACATGCTGCTGAAGCGGATCGTTTCCCTCCAACTTTGCAAGCAAATCATTGAATTTTACACGAGAAGAATATATTTTGTTAAGTTTCGGAACCTGCTGAGCAATACTGATCGGCCCGAAGTCATCCATACGTTTGAAAAACAATTCGGCATTAAGCATTTCCGATCCGTCGCCAGAAACCAGAACGTCTTTCACCTGAACTGCAAGCCTTGGATTGATTGATAGCATAAATCCGGGAAGATTATCTCTGTCGACTTCAACGAATTTCCTAGACTTCAAAGGAGGGAGCTCATCGGCCGGCATGCCGGATAGATCCGCCATAACTCCAATGACGAAAGGTAATTCTTTCATTACTATAGCATTGCCGATTTCCACGTCGTACGTGATGTGTACTCTAGGTGAGCGAATTCGGTCTAATACATGTTGTATGCTTTCAGCCATTATAATTACCCTCTCAAGTACGGAATAGACGAATTACCACTATTCTTTAGTAATCTTAAAGCAAATTAGTTGAGAATGCGTTAATTTTATAAAAAACTAATCGGATCGATATCTATCTGAATTTTAATGTTTTTGGGGTGTTTTTCGGAGAAAATCCATTTCGAAATCAAATTATTTATAACATTTTTTTTAGATGCCTTCAGTAGGATACGCCATCTTACCCTTCCCCGAAGTAGAAAAATCGGAGCCGGAGCAGGACCAAATATTGATATTCCGTTAAATTTTGCGTTTCCTAATTTTCTAGCTATTTTTTCCGTTAATTCCTTGTTTGTTCCGGAAATAATTATTGCTGCAAATTTTGAAAACGGAGGTAGGTCGCATTCTCTTCTGGACGATATTTCCAGATCAAGAAAATTGTTTGGATTCGGCGATTGAAGCGCAACATATAATGGATGGGATGGATTAAACGTTTGTATCAGTATTTTTCCCTCTTTCTCTGCACGTCCTGCCCTTCCGGAAACCTGACTTATGAGCTGGTACGTCTTTTCCGACGCCCTTATGTCTGCTCCATGTAGTCCCAGATCTCCATCGACAATTCCCACAAGAGTAATGTTTGGAAAATGGTGTCCTTTGGCAAGAATCTGCGTTCCAATTATAATGTCGACCTCGTTGTTGTGGATCTTTTCGAATAGCTCTGCTATGTTTTTATCGGAAGAAATAGTGTCAGATGATGCTATTTCTATTCTTGCCTCTGGAAGCTTGTTTTTCAATTCATCAAAGACTCTTTCGACTCCTGGACCGAATGGTATTAAGGAATCCTCTTCTCCGCAAACGGCGCATTTCTTTGGAAGACTCGCTCTGTGGTTACAATAGTGACAGATCATCTTATCCAAGTTTTTATGATATACTAACCAACTAGTGCAATTAGGACACGCGATCTTCTCTCCGCACGATTTACAGAGCGTTATGGGAGAATAACCGCGACGATTCAAATAAATAAGTGTTTGCTCTTTTTTGGCAATGGTATTTTTTATGGCACGCAATAAAACGGGAGATATAAAGCCATCAAATTTGCACTGCTTCATATCAATGAGATGTATGGACGGAATTTGCGATGCACCAAATCTGTTTTCCATAAATGCGTATCCATATTTCCCGCTTTTCGCATTAACATAGCTTTCAAGAGACGGCGTGGCCGACGACAGAATCACCGGTATCTTTATAATGTGTCCAAGCACAATTGCCATGTCCCTTGCATTGTAAAACCATCCTTCCTCCTGCTTATAGGACGAGTCGTGCTCTTCATCAACTACAATCATGCCGAGATTACTGAACGGCAGAAATAACGCCGATCGCGCTCCCACAAATATGCCGCCGCCTCCGGATATTGCCTTGATCCAGGCTATTTTCCTGTTCTTGTGGGAAACAATGGAATTCCAGACGACAGGACGAATACCGAAGTATTTTTCTATGCGATCAACAATTTGATTGGTCAACGCTATTTCCGGAAATAAAATCAATACCTGCTTGCCTTTCTCCAGAGCGTCCTGCACTGCCGACAGATATACCTCGGTTTTTCCAGATCCAGTTACGCCATGCAATAAAAACGGTCTATTGCCGTTGTCTCTAATGCTTTTGACGGCCTCCAGCTGCCCCCCACGCAACTTCAACGTGACGTTGAATCCATTTTCTGCTTTGCTACCTTCGGATGTGTATGCGAGTGCTATATTCGATGCTGAAGGTGCTTCACAGTTGCCAATACAGTCGGCATACAATGAAGCCGGGGGCGAAGCCATTAACGTGTCCAGCTTCAAGCTGGTGTCACGTTGGTTTGCAGAGAAGATGGATTTTTCCGCCAGGATCATTTTTAAAATATTACCGCGTGGAATTAGAGTGTAGTTTGACATCCATTTTAGAAATTCCAGAGAAGCATTTCCTATATTATAGGGAAATATCTTATTGATGTTTTTGAGTTCTATGTCTGTTTTTACCTCAGCATCTACAACAAGGCCAAGAAGGCGCTGTTTGCCAAATGGCACTTCTACAACAACACCAGGCATCAACTTCTCATCACATTCATATGAGAAGGTCGAATCAAAAGGACCTGCAGGAAGAACAGCTACAACATACATGGAGGAGATTATGTACCAGAAGCGGTTAAAAAGACATGTGCGCTGAAGATTAAAGCTAGCAACAAACGCACAGCTCCGGGGCCAGCGTCCGCCGGCTGCGCAGGAGAGGGCCCGTAGAAATACTAATGGGCTTTCCAATGGCGACGGTTAATTTCAGTTCTAAGGTGCCACTGTGATTCCTTTTGGGCCAAATACGGGATGCCCATCGCCCCCTGGTGTTTTATCCAGAAATTCCGCAATGCATCGATTGGCAGACGGAAGCAATACCCGGTCAGCACGTAGCTATGTATCTTCCAATGCTCCCCATCTTTCCCTTGGTAGAATTCGCTGCATCGCGCTCTTCCTCTACGGAGCCAACTGCACAGTTCACGGAATTTGAGCTCAACAGGCGTTTCCATCTTAGCTTCACTGACCTGTTTAAAGGTTAGCGATCCTTCAACTTGCGCGTCAAACAGAGGTTGGAACCCGAGGTGTTCCCACGAGGGCGGGTCTATCCAAGCCGCCCCGATTGAGTGGGCGTTACAGATTCCGTACAGGAATTTCTCGTATCCGCCGTTATTGTATGAAGTAGTAAAAAGAGCGCAAGTCCCGGATGCTATTTCGAACGTGATCACATGCGTGTACTCGGTAGGAATTTTCATGCAAGAAACAAGGTCGCAACTAACTCCTAAAAGTACAGCAATGCCACTAATGGCTTTTACAAAACAAGTTGATTTTTTCATTTTTCTTTCCATCATCAATTACAGTATATGTATATCCATACCTTTGACAAAAGTCAAGTAAAAAATACGTTTTTTTCTACAAAGACGCTTCATTATACAAAAAACTAAAAACCTATGAGGTGAAGTAAGCTATTTTTCAATTATTGATTTTTGTTCGATTTTATTATATTAATGCTTTGTTAATAGTATATGGGAAAGGTTATGCATTCTAGTGATATAAACAAGTTAAGGCAGTACATAGAGAAAATCGAAAATCTTGAAGCCGAGAAGAGCGAAATTCAGGAGCAGATTTCTGACGTATTTTCACAAGCGAAATCAGATGGTTTCGACGTTAAAATAATGAAAAAAATCTTGAAGCTGAAGAAAATGAAGATGGAAGATCGTGAAAATGAAGATCTTTTGTTGGATACATACATGATTGCGCTTGGGCTTGTTCCCGCCGACGATTCGGAAGAGTAATCTTTGTAATGTCAATTGACGTTCTAGAAGCTCCAATTCTATCATTAGGAGCCGTAAAACATGGTTTTTTTGGCAGAAAATCCGGAAGCAGCGTTGGCGGATATGCATCTCTGAATTGCAGCGTCTACGTTGGCGACAAAGAATCTTCTGTCGTAGAAAATCTGAAACTCGTGAGAGATGCAATAAGTGCTCGAAAGCTCGTCACATTGGAGCAAGTGGCCGGTAACGAATGCATAGAAGTTGATAATGACTCTCCGTTGTCCGGCATGAAGGCAGATGCAATGGTTACCAATGTGCCTGGAATTGCCCTTGGCATTCTTGCAGCAGATTGCGCTCCAATTCTTTTTTTGGATGACAAGAACAATGTCGTAGGCGCGGCTCATGCCGGATGGCGCGGAGCCGTTTCCGGCGTGATAGAAGCAACAGTGGATAAAATGGTGCATCTTGGAGCAGAATTGTACCATATAAAAGCTGCTATTGGTCCATGCATAGGCAGAAACAATTACGAAGTCGGAGACGATTTCAAAAAGAATTTCAACGAAAACGGATACTGCTTTTGCATAATTAATGAGAAATTGCACTTTGATCTGGCGAGATACTGTCAGGAACATCTACTGGAGTCTGGCCTAAGGGATCGAAACATCGAACTCCTAAAAGTCGATACTTTTTCTTCCGATGAATGCTATTTCAGCAGTAGATACGCCAATAAATTCGCCGATGGAGTTTGCGGTAGGAATATTTCAACTATATGCTTAAAGTAGCCAAAGTGGATTCGACATTGCAGACACATCTCGCATGCCACTTCAGTTTGGAGGCAAATCCGTTAGTGCTCATGTCACGCACACCTTGACTTTACTTATGTTTTGTAATACAATTGATATGTGTTGTTAGGCGAGGAAGTTAACATGCTCTCAATAAGATTAAATCGTGATATCGAGAGGAATATAGAAAAAATTGCCTCTAAAATGAATATAACGAAGGCTGTTTTTTTGAGAGAGGCTATCACTGAGTATTTGGAAGATCGTATGGATTATATGGCTGCCGTAGAAGCATTGAAAGAAACGGAAGATCTCGAAAAGCAAGGATTTAAATCGGTTTACTCTTCGGATGAGATAAATAAAATGTACGAAGATGATTTACAAAATTGAGTATTCAAAACTTGCGCAGAAAACACTTGATAAGCTAGATTCCTCTTCACGCAAGCAAATACTGAAATACGTTAATGGGGTTTTATCAAGAATAGAATCACTAAGAGATCTGGGAAAAGCGTTAACCGGTAATCTTGGTAATTTTTGGAGGTATCGCACTGGAAATTTCAGTATTATTTGTGAAATAAAAGATGATGTACTGGTTGTTCTGATTTTGAAGATAGCACACAGAAAACGCGCATATGTGGACTAGTGAGGGAGCAATAACTATGAATAATCCACATAGGAAGCACCTGGGAAGAGGTAAGAAGGGAGATTTTTACGCCGGAGGAGATATCCGAAAGCAATTTGAGGGTGGAACTTATAGGAGAGGTGATAAAAGCCAGACATAAGCAATGGCTCAGCCAAAAGAAGCTTGAGGAGCTCAGTGGCGTGAAACAGCCGATTATCGCTAGAATGGAAAAAGGAAACTCAATCCCAAATCTAAACACTATTTTGAAGATATTGGCTCCACTTGGAAAGACACTTTATATCGGAGATTTGAAGAACTGAGTGTCTATACATCATCAACCTGAAGAGTTGGATTTTGCGAAGGCCTGAAACTTGTTAGTGATGCAACTTCTCATTGATTCAGCAATATCTGGCCAAGTTTTTTCAAAAAATGCATTTATACAACTTCGAAATTCGCTTGCAGTCTTAAAAAAGCGATTGTTTCTGGTATATTCGTTTGTTACTTTCCATAATCGTTCAATAGGGTGCGGGATTATTGTTCAGACCACAACAGCCGCTGGCCCAAACCCGCGAGTCACAGGGCCAATAACACAATCCACTGGAGTGACCTCGCAAGTCACGGGACAGACGATGCAGGAGCCAGAAAGCGGAACTTTCGAGGTATATGAAAGTCAGACCGATGCTAATCCGCAGGAGGGGGGCTTGAAAGGAACGAACGCGACCAAGGTCTGGCTGGCTCGCGGACACTGAGGTGTGGTGAAAAGAGGACTGCCCGCGAATCCGACCACGAATTCCTGATACTGAAACAAATAACATAACCAATTACAGACGGTTCCTTGTTGCTGTTCTGAGTTACCTTAAAATAAATTTTTCATTTGTGTTGAAAAAACACTTGACGCATGCAGGCGAATATGGCATACTGTTCTCAGTGG
>BNWK01000020.1 GCA_025998775.1 Alphaproteobacteria bacterium
CAAAATTACATCCAGAAGTCTTGAAATGGTCAACTTATCTCTGTTGCTCTTATATCATTTTCAGCACGAAAATTTGCTGGAAATATTGCAGACTAAATTTTGCCAACTAATCAGTTAGAAGTCTCCTTTTTCCACTTGGTTATACAGGATACAATGGTAATACAGGTTGTTCTGCACAGCGTTTCCAACGTTCTTCAGATTCGGATCATGATCATCGATGAAAATAATCCTCTTGAATTTGTATTCTGGATGTGCTTTTAAAAACTCCGACAAGACCACACCTTTGGGGCAATTGCCAGTCAGCAACATCCCAGCCCAAAACATCGGCCTTCCCCATACTTCGTCTGAATGATCAGTAACATAGTGAGCTGCCACATCTTTCCATTGTGCATAGAAATCGATCCCAGAAGATTGCAGTTCATTGTACCGCTCACAGGCTGCAGCTGCATCGGTTTTGTATGCTGAAAGAAGCATCACTTTTATACCACGGTCCTGCAATCCTTTAATATAATCCGGCCATTCGGGATCTACGAGTTCTTTGTTGTTTAGAACTTTATTTATTTTCGCCGAAGAATCTGGGTCGTTCTTGTCTCTGTATAACTCAACGTATTCATCCAAATTGACATTCGAGTAATGACGGTTCCTTCTCAATATAACGTTGTCGCCATCAAAAAGAACCAAAGTATTTCGCTCTTTGTCTTTTGAATCGACAATCTGTTCAAAATAACCTCTGACATCGTAAAGACTATGTGCCGCATAATAGCAGGCAGCACACTCTTCACGAACTACGCTTGCTAGGCAAAATGCGGCGGACATCAATAGAAGTTTTCTCATAATGATGCTCCTAAAAAATAAATACAATAACATATTGCATAACAACTATATGCTTTCATATCGCTGCTCCTATGTTAATAAAAACTGTAAATAGTATACCAAAATTATTCGTCGTTGTCAAGCAAAAATGTTGACGATAGTACTCGCATACGTATCAACAGGTAGCGATATCATTTGTGATTTCTATCCCTCGAATGTTATAGTGACCATTGCAATTTATACGCAATACGGAGATATTGATATGCAGCATGATTCTACCATAGTTCTGGAAAATATAAGCAAACATTATAGCGCTGACGATGTTCTAGTGCTTAAGGGAGTGTCTCTGGAGGTAAGGAAATCGGAGTTTGTGGCTCTGCTGGGTCCTTCCGGCTCTGGAAAGTCGACGTTGTTGCATATTGCAGGACTGCTGGATGATCCTACGGACGGAAATCTGTTTATTGAAAGCAAAAACACTCGAGAATTGTCTGACAATGAGAAAACCAGTCTGCGGTTATCGAAATTAGGATTTGTTTATCAATATCATCATCTGCTGCAGGAGTTTTCGGCGCTGGAAAACGTAATGCTTCCGCTGCTGATAAATAATGTAGGGAAAAAAGCCGCAGCAGAAAAAGCAGCGCATCTATTGGCGGAATTAGGACTGAAATCCAAGGTAAAGTCGTTTCCATCGGAGCTTTCGGGCGGTCAGAAGCAGCGGGTCGCAATTGCGCGAGCACTTGCCAATGATCCCGTCATTTTGCTGGCGGACGAACCCACTGGAAATCTGGATCATGAAACTGCAAATGTTGTGCTGGACGATCTACTAACGGTAATGCAAAAAACGAAAATGTCTGCTATCATCGCCACACACAATTACGAATTGGCGGAAAAAATGTCGGCAAGATACCATATTTCGGAAGGAGTGCTCATAAAGAAATGAGCTGTGATTTCATACATTTACGCGTGCATTCGGCGTATTCTCTGGCAGAAGGAGCCATCAAAATAGATAAGCTGGCGACTCTGTGTGAAAAGCACCAGATGCCGGCAGTCGCGGTTACTGACACCAACAACTTGTTTGGAGCAATGGATTTTTCCATCAACTGCTCGTCACGGGGAATTCAGCCGATTATCGCGTGTCAATTGAACGTGCAGCATACGAAAAAAATCGATCGCCCAACGAGTATGCTTTTGTATGCGAAAAATGCCAACGGATACCAGAATCTGATACAATTGGTTTCCAACGCACATTTAAACCCGACGTCGGAAATGCATCCGGAAATATCGCTGGATCTTCTGGCAGAATATTCCGGAGACATAATTCTGGCTACCGGCGGCGTTTACGGATCATTGGGAGCGCTTCTGCTGGAAAACAACATGGACGGCGCTCGCGAATACATATCTTTTTTGCACAAGCATTTCGCGGACAGATTGTATGTCGAGCTCTCCAGGCATGGCAGCGCTCAGGAGCAGAAAATAGAGGACGCGGCCATCGATCTGGCCTACGATTACAATATTCCGCTAGTGGCCACCAACAACGCATGTTTTGCAACTCCGGAATATTTCAATGCCCACGATGTTCTGCTGTGCATTGCCCAGGGAAAGACTGTATATGACCACGACCGCCAGACATCTTCTCCAGAGTTTTACTTCAAATCTCCGGAAGAAATGACGGATCTGTTTTACGACCTGCCGGAAGCCATCGAAAATACGATAAATATAGCTCAGAGATGCAGTTTCTGTCTGACCAAGAAAAAACCCTGGATGCCGCAGTTCAAGACATCGGATGGTAAGACTCAGGACGAAGAGCTAAGGGATATGTCTACCGCTGGGCTGGAAGAAAAGCTAAAGAATTTCAAAGACAAAGAAGATTACGAGGAGATACGGAAAAGATACTTCGAACGACTTGAATACGAATTGAATATGATCCAGAAAATGGGATTCAGCGGATACTTCCTCATTGTTTCCGATTATGTCAGCTGGGCTAAGTCTCAGAATATTCCAGTTGGACCAGGGCGTGGATCCGGAGCTGGATCTATTGTGGCTTGGTCGACGAAAATCACTGACGTTGATCCGATACGCTTCCAATTATTCTTCGAGCGTTTTCTGAATCCAGAGCGCGTATCCATGCCGGACTTCGATATCGATTTCTGCCAGGAAAGAAGGGACGAGGTCATTTCCTACGTGCAGCAGAAATACGGTACTCAATCTGTGGCGCAGATCATAACCTTTGGTAAGCTGCAGGCGAAGGCCGTTGTGAAGGACGTCGGTCGCGTGCTGTCCATGGCCTATGGGTTTATGGATAAGATATCCAAGATGATTCCGTTTCATCCGACGAATCCGCTGACACTGCAGCAGGCGATAGATTCGGAGCAGACTCTTCGGGAGCTTATAGATTCGGATCCGGAAGTGAAGAATCTCATGGAAGTGGCGCTGAAACTCGAGGGATTATACCGACATGCATCAGTTCACGCCGCCGGCATAGTCATTTCCGATCGGAATCTTCAGGAAATGGTGCCGCTGTACAAGGACCCAAAATCCAGCATGCCGGTTACGCAGTTTTCCATGAAATATGTCGAAAGCGCTAGCCTGATAAAGTTCGACTTTCTGGGATTGAAGACTCTCACTGTCATTCAGAAAAATCTGGATCTGATAAAAAAACGCGGCATTTATTTGACTGCTCAGGAAATTCCGCTGGACGATAAGAAGACGTTTGATTTGCTGAGAAGTGTCAATTGCGTTGGTGTGTTCCAGATAGAAAGCGGTGGTATGCGTGACGTGTTGAGAAAATTGCAGCCGGATAGAGTCGAGGATCTCATTGCGTTGGTGGCCCTCTATCGTCCGGGTCCGATGGATGATATTCCGAAATACATCGCCTGCAAACACGGCATTGAGAAAATCACCTATCTGCATGAAAAACTAGAGCCGATTTTGGCGGAAACCTATGGCGTCATGGTGTATCAGGAGCAAGTGATGCAGATCGCTCAGCGGGTGGGAGGATATACGCTCGGACAGGCGGATATTCTGCGCCGTGCCATGGGAAAAAAAGACAAAGACGAAATGCAGGCCCAGAAAAAGCGCTTCATCGACGGAGCTGTTGAGGGTGGTGTGGCTCTGGATGTGGCGGAGCATATGTTCGAGCAAATGAGCAAGTTTGCCAGCTACGGCTTCAATAAATCCCATTCGACCCCATATGGATTGCTAACGTATCAGACGGCGTATCTCAAAGCAAACTACACCATTGAGTTTTATGCGGCAATAATGACGCTGGATATGAGCAATACGGACAAGCTATATGTCTGCTATCAGGACGCCAAAGAAAACAACATAAAGATTATTCCTCCTGATATAAACCTATCAGAACACGACTTCGTGGTTGCCGATATGACCAACATGACGTTGGATCCGTTTACTTATGCTGAAGCGGCCTCAATATCGAAAATAGCGCCGGCATACCATTCGGAAGGCGGCGAAGCAATTAGCGCATGTGATGCAACCACTGGTGCAGCTACTATACGCTACAGCTTAACTGCAATAAAAGGAAGCGGTGAAAATGCTGTGCGAGAAATCGTGCGCGAAAGAAACGAAAATGGAAATTTCACGTCGATTTTTGATTTTGCCGAAAGATTGCTGCCAAAGAAGGTGATTACCAGAAGAACATTGGAATTTTTCATAAAGGCCGGCGTGTTCGACAGTCTGCATCCCAATCGAAATCAGTTATTCAGTTCCATCGACGATATTTTATCACTGAAAATAGACACTGAGCAGACTTCATTATTTGGAAAATCGTATCCGGAACTGTCGAAAGTTGGAGAATGGGACGAAGTTACGAAATTGCAGAACGAATTTTCTGCCATAGGATTTTATATTTCGTCGCATCCAATGCAGCAGTACGAGGAGCTTCTAAAAAACTTTCATTTTCCAAGTCTTATGGAAGCGAAGGAAATGTCGAAGGCTAAAGTAGCCGTCACCATAACCAACGTGACATACAAAACCACCAAGACTCAGAACAAATTCTGCATATTGCAGGTGTCTGACATATCCGGTACCGCGGAAGTTACATTGTTCTCCGAAGTATTTGTGCTTAATCGGGAGTTATTGGAAATTGGAAATATCGTGGTAATGAACATCAACTGCCACAAAAACGAAGACCAGGTGCGCATGACCGTCGAGAAAATGCGGAAATTCGATCCGAAGAGTGCCAATGATTTTCCGAGTCCCACAAGAGGCTCGCCAATACAAAATAGAATTGGACGCATAAAAATCAGTTCGCTACAAATGTTATCTTCCGTTAAGGAGTTGATGGATAATTTTAGAGGCGGAGGAAATACGAAGCTGGAACTCATCATGCCTGACGGAAAAAAGATGATTCTTCCGGAGAAATACTATATAAGTACCTACGACATATTAGATATAGGAAGCGTTGTCGGAGTTAACAATGTCACAGTTGAAGATGAGAACTAATTAAAATGATAGAAAAATTATACGACTGGATGATGAAAAAAGCCGAAAGCAAGGACGCGTCTCTGGTTCTGGTGCTCATTTCGTTCATAGAGAGTTCGTTTTTTCCGCTTCCGCCGGATCCAATTCTCGCGATAGTTGTGGCGAAAAACAAAAATAAATTCGCCTATTACGCAACAATATGCAGTATCGCATCTGTGCTTGGCGGATTCTTGGGATACTACATAGGATATGCATTATTTGAACTTGTCGGATCATGTATATTGAACTTTTACGGCCTGATGGATAAGTTCAATGCCATGGTGGAATCCGGCGAATTCAGCAAATGGGCGTTTTGGATAATCTGCGCAAAAGGTCTGACTCCCATTCCATACAAAATGGTAACAATAGCCAGTGGATTCGCAAAAATAGATCTTATTACGTTCGCTACAGCTTCCATTATTACAAGAACCACGAGGTTTTTTGTGCTTTCTGTGATTTTCCAGAAATATGGGGAACCACTTTTGAAATTCATCGAAAAACATAAAAAACTCACACTGTATTTAATAGTTGCCAGTGTTATCTTCGGTTTTGCCCTTCTAAAATGGGTGATGTAAGTCAACGCGACGCGGGTGATGATTGTTTCGGCGCGTGCCGC
Source organism: Alphaproteobacteria bacterium (assembly GCA_025998775.1). Classification (GTDB taxonomy): domain Bacteria; phylum Pseudomonadota; class Alphaproteobacteria; order UBA3830; family UBA3830; genus BNWE01. The sequence goes on from BNWK01000020.1 coordinate 5,909, forward strand.
ATCTGCGTTTTATTGTTGCATGTATAGCGGAGTCGTTTAAAAAGTTCTCCGACTCGCCTCCAGTATGACGATACTATCAAGGACGGCGAGTCAGTGCTGCAAATACGAGTCCAAAAACTCCCAGAGCTTTTGGCTCCAAGAGTACCATTTATTCTGGCGACTAGTCGGCTTTTTCTTTTATCTCGAGAGCGAATTTACCGCTGACTTTATCTTTAGCCAGGTCTACCAGAGCAGTCTTATAATTTTCCTTTGCTTCCCCTTTAAGTTTTCCGCCTTTCGTTTCAGCCAGGACCGTCAAAACCGTTTTTGTATTTTCTTCGTCATCCTTACATTTAGGATCATCGGATATAGTTTCTACCAACCAGCCAAAATCATCCTTCGTATAAACATCTTGGTCTATAGCATCCTTAATCAATTTACACACCTTCTGTCCGATCTCTTTCTGCTCCTTCTTGTTGGCATTAAGTTGTTCCTTCGACAGACCTTTTTTGCTAATAAGCTCTTCTTTTGCAAGAATGTTCCCAATTAAAAGAGATAGTTCATTACAGATTGCCTCAGGGCTCTTACTTTGTTCTTCATCAGTTTTTTTCTTCTTCTTTTCTTTTTCTTTCTGTTCCTTTTCAGCTGCCTTTCTGTCTTCTTTATCTTTTTTTTCGGCATCTTTCTTTTCTTTTTCAGCCTTTTTTTCGGCATCTTTCTTTTCTTTTTTAGCTTTTTTTTCAGTTTCTTCCTTTTCTTTTTTAGCCTTTTTTTCAGTTTCTTTCTTTTCGTTTTTAGCCTTCTTTTCAGTTTCTTCCTTTTCTTTTTTAGCCTTTTTTTCAGCGTCTTTCTTTTCTTTTTCGGCTTTTTTTCCAGCGTCTTTTTTTTGCTTCTCTTCTTCAGCCATGTCTTCTTCTACCGATTTCTTCAATGCGTCACGAAGTTTACGAGTCTTTTCAGAATCGACACTTGCTCTAGCGCCTTTAAATGATTCTTTCGAATCTGTTTCGGTTGTTTCTTCTTTCGTTTTGTCAGTTTCCTTAGCTGCTCCTGTTTTTGCTGTACAAAGCGACAATACACATGCCGTAGCCAACAATATTTTACTTCCAGTACATCTCATTTCTGGTCTCCTCATTTAATCAAAACACTAACACTATCGATGTTACAATAGAAAAGTTGATTTTTAGTTAAATATAAAAAAATTATGTTTTTTATCGGAGATCCGGACATTATCAAATTGCGCTTACAAAAACATAAAAAACTTACACTGTATTTGATAGTTGCTAGTGTTATCTTTGACTTTTTCCTCCTAAAATGGCTGATGTAGTCCTTGCATGACACGCGCAACATGACGTTGGATTTATGTGAGAAAAATGGAGAATCAAATAATGAAATTCGATGTTCTAGTTCGTTGCGGTTCTGATGCGTTACTATACCAAAAATCTGGTTTGCAATCATATGCTGACTCGAACGATCACGGAGACATACTGCGAATATTAAGTGGGCTGGAGGCCTCTGCTGGAGCTGTTGTCATAGCAGAATCAGGATGCGCTCTATTTGTGGATGGACGCTACACTGTGGCGGCTAAAAAATGTGTAGATCGCAGTAGATTTGAAATCCAAGATCTTAGTTTCTCAAACATCATCGAATGGATAAAAGAGCATGTCGCTGTGGGAGGCACCATTGCCTATGATCCAAAATACTACAGTCATGTGGAACTTGAGAAGTTGCAGGAGAATCTCCCAAATTATACCTTCAAGAGCGTCAATCTGAAAAACATATTTGGAGTAAAAACCCAAAAGAGAGACTTGAACATCAGTGCTTGCAGCACGGGCGGTTACTCTATACACAAATTAACTGAGAATATGGATTTTGCTCCTCTGGATGACGGTAATTTCAGAGTTTCTCGTCATTCAGAGGCACGAAGGGCCGTAGAAATCCAAAAAAAAGAAAACCAACTTCTCAAGTGTAAGGAGTATATAGAAGCAGCTTCAACATCGCAAACACATCTCGCACACTTTTGGGAAGGTAGCGAAGCATTAGCGCTCAAGCTGAAATATGTTACAGATGCCATTGCACGCAACGGCCTCGACGCGTATCTGATTTGCGATTCGGCCAGCGCTTGTTGGCTCATGGATATGCGGGATTTTGAAACAAAATATACGCCAGTTGTACAGTGCTATCTATTGGTTACCAAAAGTGGCGAAACAACCATATACCTCGATGAAATCTACAATTTCGAGGAATCAGAAAGATTTAAGAGCCAAGCTTACCTTCTGGCAGATTTAAAGAAATACAAAACAGTTGGAATCGATAAATCGGAAACGCCGAACTACATACAACACAAGAATTTGGTGCATGTGAAAAATCCGTGTTTGTTACCAAAGGCCATAAAAACCGAATTCGAAATAGCCAATATCAGGGGAGCTGCCCTAAGTGATTCCGTTGCCTTGATAAATTTTTTCCACTGGATATATGCAAATCATGCTAATGGCGTGTCCGAATTGCAGGCTACTGAAAAATTGCTGTATTTTCGACAACGGCAGAGTGATTTCATGGGCGATAGTTTTCCGAGCATTGTGGCTACGGATTCAAATGCAGCCATAGTCCATTATTCGCCAAAGGAATCGCATAGGCCGATAGGAAAGATCCTGCTACTGGATTCCGGAGGGCAATACAAATACGGCACGACAGACATTACGCGCACGGTGTGTTTTTCTGAGCCAACCAAAGAGCAGAAGGTGATATACACTCTTGTGTTGAAGGGGCACATTGCCGTTGCCAATGCAAAGTTACCGCAGGGAGCCACAGGGTCATGTCTTGATCCTCTGGCACGGCAATATCTTTGGAGTAATTTTCTGGATTATAATCATTCCACCGGACATGGCATTGGATACGTATCAAATGTTCACGAAGGTCCCATGAGCATATCCAGAAACACCACTATTCCACTAAAACCCGGAATGCTTTTGTCCAACGAACCCGGTTTCTATCGAGAAGGGGAGTTCGGAGTACGTTTGGAAAATATGATGATAGTGACAGAAGAGTCCTATGGCTTTATGGGATTTGATACCATTTCGCTGGTGCCATTTGATGCGAAATTCATCGACAAGTCTCTTCTAACAGCGGATGAAACGGATTGGCTCAGAAGATATCACGCCTCCATAATAAATGGCACTATGACACGACTTTCAGCTGAAGTTAGCCAATGGCTCCATGAAATCGCGGAGGAGTTTTTGTAAGGTGTTCGCATATAAAGATACTGCAGTCAAACAAGCACTATTCAATTGCAAGATGTTGGAAAGCAACCGAATCCCTGAAGTTGCAGTTACATTCTTCCAATATTCTTTTCAAGATGTCGAGATTCGAATGGGCGTAGCTGTGTGCTCTTGAGTACTGCCCTGTCTCCTTGTATAATTCGAATAGAAAGTTGAGTGCGGTCATTGTTATACCAATCCCACATATGAAATCTGCATAACATTCTGCCCCCTCACGATTACACTCTTCTTTGTTTCTGATGAACAGCTGTTCCAGGCAGTCTATGGCAAAATCCTTGTGCTCAGTCTGAGAGTATGCGTCACTGGAATTAATTAAAAACATGACTTTATCGTTCATTTGAGTTCTGTATTTAGAAAAGAAATCCCATTCACGTTCAGGTTTTACCATATTATTGCAGAATCCATCTATTTCGTAGCAATTGCCGATATGATGAAACAAGCCGTCAGTAAATATGTCGTGATAGAAGGATGAGGCTTTCTCGAAATCTTTCATGTAATAGTGGGAATTTGCAATTAATCCTATAGCGAAGGCTTTTTCATTTGGGTGTAGTGCGTCAACAGGACGATCGCTTCCGTCAAATAACGGCTTCAGGGCGGTGATTGCCTGCGGATAGTCACATTCCATCACATGATTGTAGGCGTTTCTTAATGTCTCATACGAATGATGGCGCTCTCTGCCAGAAAGTGCATTCACATCGTTCATGCACGCAACATCACTGGTCGCAAAAGCGGCTAAGCCAATAACTAAACAACGATTTTTCATTGCATTCTCCCATTTCATAGCTTCAGGCTGTTGCAAACTGATGTATTTTCGCAAAGGCTAAGGAGAACAGAATTAAAGACCGTATCGAGCTGAACGGTATAAATCCAATTGCGAAAGAAAGAGGCAGCTTGCAACAGGTGCTTATTTATACAGTACATGAAAAACATTACTAATAGATTTACATCAAAAAAATAAAACCGACCTTTTTATAGAGACTGTTGTATCTCTATTAGTTGCTTTATGGCGTGTCTTGTGCTATATTTAATGACATACGATGGAATCAAATTACTTAAAAGGCAAGATCACCACCATGACCAAAAGACATATCGACGAGGTTTTGATTTTAATCTGCGCTATTCTATTTTTCATAAACTCACTATTTGAAGAAGAAAAAAAATCCGTTACTGTTCTTGATGATCTTTTTCCAATTGATTCAAGAAAATCCGATGACAATCTCAATAAGCCCGCTGAGATTGCTGTTCCCATTGAAGATCATATCCCTCCGTTGAAGATAAGAAAAGCTTTCTGGTTAAACGAAAAAGAAATGGAATATTATCAAAAAAACACATGGAATCCATCAAAAACACTTGAACAAAACAGAAGAGCATTGGTGGATACATTTATGAAAACATGCGTAGATTGCGTAGAATATTTTCTAGCGATGAATGATGGCGTAATAATAAAAATAAGAAGTCGCCCCCAAGGAATCCGCCTCCAATCAGCCAAGATCGAAAACTTCAGGCAATATGACATCTCACGGATAATCTATCTAATGACGGATTCTCCTCTGTTTTGCCGCTTGGCTCGTTCCATAATTACAAAGTACAAGACTGCGCGGTATATACCGTCAAAGGCTGTATTCCTACTTACGCATGGAGAGGCAAGTCATGTCTCGTATAGCGGTCTGGAGCACGTCATAAATCTTAAAATCATGAATCAGAAGATTTTGTCCGCCCTGGACTGTAGAAAACATAAGATGTTATTTGGAGCAACGATCTTCCACGAAATGCTTCATTGGTACCACCAAATTTCTGATTCCTGTAAGTTCGCAGGACGCGGCAATTCCACGAGCTGCATTCTCAAGCGATTGCGTGCTTCCAGACCTGGTATTTTCTTCGAAGGGCACCAAGACGAAATTGCAAAATACTTCTCTAACGATGAGGAGTATTACACAATGTATGGACTACAAGAAGAAAACGGAGAGTTGGTTCTAGACAATCTCTGTGAAGCAAATTATACATATGATCGATATGACTACATAAGAGCAAGCCATCTTACATTTCGCCGGAAATTCCCAGATGAAAAGGATTTTATTGTAAACTACCGAGATTCTTCACTGCTAAAGTTCTTTCAGAACAATGTTCTTCCTCGTTTTGGAGATGAAGAGTTTATGGTCAAAGCTGAGTGAGTGTTGGACAGCCGATGATCATCTGACTTTGTGTTTTTCAGTTGTTCGGTAGGATAAGTTGGCCCGCGTGGAAGCGGCCGGTTTGCCGCGCGCCGCGTATCTCCTTCTATTTTTGTGAGAGTAGACGGCTCACATTGCTGTGGCCGTCCCTCCACAGGTATGGGCGAGCAATGGCGCGTAAGCTAAGGTAGCCACGTTTCTATCGCTAACTCCGCCGAAAATTATCCCTTTTTTTGGATTTTCATCATTTAAGTTACGAGAAAATTTGATATCATAGTTAAGATATTGTTTAATTTTAGCAGCGCCTAATTAGGTGCGCATATTTTGGAGATGGAGACATAGTTTTTCCGGAGTGGGTTTCTCGTTTTAAAGAGTCGCATACGGTCATAAAGCGGATCAAAGGGCATTACTATAAGTATGAAGTTACCTATCAATATGACAAGGAGACCAATCACTCCAAGCGTAAGACCGTGAAATTGCTGGGCAAGATCACGGAGAAGGACGGATTCGCCAAAGAATATGTTGCGTGAAATTATCCAAAAACCACGCAATGTCGATAGCAAGATGTTCGGAATTTTCGCGTTATTTGAGGAATTATTGGCCGACGAAATTCGCTCACTTCCGATGCTTTTTGATCAAGAGACGGTGGAGCAATTGCTTGTTTTTTTTGCAAATACAGCTCAGAAGCTTACCACCATTAACTTCTTCACGTGACTTCCTTCAAGACTATTTTTACGCAGCTTGCAAAAAATCCTCACTTTTTAGGCCGCAAAATGATGCACTTCCCACTTGAATTGGCCAAATAATGCAGGTTATCCGTGCGTTAATCCTTAGATTGGGAAAGCAAAGGCCGTATTTTCAATTTGTTTTGGTATATATCCGCATTTGATATGGTATTTCCACGATTACGCGCGTTTGTTCGCTTTTCTGTTTTCGATAGAGTAGTGCCGTTTTGAAGATGGTTGCCGTTTGGTTATGCAGGATGTTTTGCCAGAATTTTCCCGGAACAAAGCTGGGCATTATCACTATCGCCTTGCCTTTTTCAGGATTGCGTTCGTCCTGCTCCGTCAAAAAATCCAGAAATGGATTTACAATTGATCTGTAGGAAGAACTCAATATCATCAATGGCATTTGGAAATTCATGGATCTCCAGGCTAGCTTTAGCTTGTCTACTTCTTTCTGGTTGACATTTACTATCACTGCTACTACATCACCTGATAAAGATGCCGCAAATTTCAGCGCTGCTAGTGTTCCCTTATGCATTCGAGAGATGGGAACGACGACTTTTGGCTCTGCTTCCTTTTTTGGTTTTAGCAGTTGGCCTAATCCGCCTCTTTTCAAGTCCAGCTCCACATCAGTTATTTTATATCTGCCTTTAATACCGGAAAATATGAAGAAAAACACCGGAATCAATACTACTATGATCCAGGCTCCACTCAGGAAGTTGCTCTGTATTATGACCAGTAATGTGACCATCGTTGCCAATGATCCGAATGCGTTTAGAGCGACTTTTATGTGCCAATTGTTTCCCCTTTTCCTAATCCAATGCTTTACCATTCCGGCCTGGGACAGCGTAAACGACGTAAAAACGCCGATGGAGTACAGCGTAATAAGTGAAAACGAATCCGCTTTAAACGTTAGTATTAGCGCCATCGACGCCAGAGCCAACATAACAATCCCGTTGGAATACGCTAGTCTATCTCCGAGATTCGCAAAACTAGTTGGAATGTATTTTTTCTGGGCGAGTACACTGGCCAATCTAGGAAATCCCGAAAATGCTGAATTGGCCGCTACTAACAGTACGCTCACGGTTACGATCTGTATGAGATAATACATTAAGCCTGCTCCAAACAGGCAATGCGCCATTTGCGATACAACAGTCTTATCCTCCGAAAACACAAGATTATATTTGTGAGCCACAAAGGTAAGGCCAATAAATAGAAAAGATAGAATGCAGGACATTACAACCAATGTAACCTGAGCGTTTTTATATTGTGGTTTTCGAAAGGTAGCGACTCCGCTGGCTATAGATTCGATTCCCGTAAGTACGGAACACCCGTAGGCAAACGCCCGCAGCAACACCACAATGATCAGCAGATTGGAGGTATTCCTGGGAATAATATTATCATGGAATGAATTGTTTAGTGGAGCATGTTTGAACGCTCCCCAGACTATCATCAGAAAAGCAAGTATAATAAAGCAATAGGTGGGAGCGGTCAATATACGGGAAGATTCCTTGGTTCCCCTTAAACTTGATAGCGTGATAATCAGCAACGATATCAGACAAAACGAGACGGAATTTCCAGCAAAAGAAGGAAATGCCGAAGCTATGACTCTGGCTCCAACGGATAAGCTCACGGCTACAGTAAGCGTATAGTCTATGAGAAGCGCAGACGCCGTAATAAGTCCGAAAAATTCTCCCAGATTCTCGTGAACGACTGTAAATGCTCCTCCTCCGTTGGGATATGCTTCCATTGTCTGCCAATAAGATACTGATACAATAACTATCAGTCCAATAATTGCGCCAGCTATAGGCATTGAGAAGGAGCTAGCAAACATTGCACCAAGAGCTAGCAGAATTTCGTCCGTAGCATACGATACAGACGACAACACGTCAGAGAAAAATACGGCTAGCGCTTTGGTTTTGCTGAATCGCTCTGCGTTTATATGTTCTGTTTTTAGTGGATTTCCAAATATGAGCTTATTTAGATTCATTTGCGTCCTGCATGAGTTTTTTTAGCTCACTGAGCTCCGTCTGCAGATCCATACGCCTTTGGACTTCGACGTTATTGGATTGTATAAGCTCTAGAATTCTTCGGCGAAGAGTTTTTATCTCGCTGATTAATACGCTCATGTAATTCCGGGAATAGACCACGAAATGAGCGTCCGCTTTGTTCTGCTCACCACTTCTGTAGTCGAAAAGCGCCACTGGGTTGCCATCGATATCTGGCGACACCCAGGCGGTCTCGACGTTTTCTTCTTCCACCACCTTCCAGGGAGCAGGAGACGCCGCCTTGAGCTTTTCCTCAAGGCAGTTTATGTCTTCAGGAGTAAGTACTTGCTTCATATCCTCTCCCCCAATGTGACGGCGCTTGCAGCACATGCATTAATGGTTTTGCCACTTTCACCTAGAGATATATATCCATTCAAGGCGAGAAGTTGGATTTTCTTTTTCCTGGATTCCTACGGCCCTCAGAATGACGAGAAAACGCTGAAATCACCGGTATCCAGAGGAGCGTAGCGACGTAGGGATCCAGAATTAAATGACATACAATCGAGCATTTCAAACCCGGAGTGCATATCTACCATCAGATAGTGTAGCAAGAAGCGCCACCAGTTCAATCACGCAGCGGTAGTAGCAGAGACAGCGTCTGCTATCTGCTGCTGCGCCTCTTCTTCTGATTTTGCAACGCTCAACACTACAGGAACAGAGACTTCCGGATGCAGATTCACCGACATCTCATATATGCCCAGCTGCTTTATGGGCGCGCCGAGATTTACTTGACCGGCGTTGACGCTGACTCCGGCACCGTTTATGACGGCGGCTATATCTCTGCAAGTGACAGATCCATAAAGATGCCCTTTCTCACTAGCTTGACGAATTAACGTAATGGAGAAGCACTTTATATTCTCGGCGATTTTCCGAGCCTCTTCTCTTGTTTCGGCGTTTATCGCTTCAATCTGACTTCTCTGGTCCTCGAAATACTTTTTATTCTCATTTGTAGCTCTCAGAGCAATCTTCTTCGGCAACAGATAATTGCGAGCGAATCCTGGCTTTACTTTAACCTCGTCTCCAATGTTTCCTAGTTTCGCTACTCTTTGCAATAAAATAACCTTCACATGTTCCATAAAATCACCTATAACTCCCAATTAACGTAATGAATCGGATAAGCAAGCCAACATAGAAGCAGAGTCTACAACCGGTTTCTTCTCCGCAAACAAACAATCTACCATTGCTCGCATAATACATGCATAACACGATATTTGCAACGCCCATTCATGTATGTGTCAGGGCGGCCTCATGAAAAATTTTAGTATGAGAATAAGAAGAAATGGTTAACAATCTATGCAAGTAATTGAAGGATTGTTGTTATGGAAGTCGATATTAAGGATTCGTTTTTAGATTATTTTGGA
>BNWK01000021.1 GCA_025998775.1 Alphaproteobacteria bacterium
GACCATCTTTCTCGGTTCGGTGCCTCTTCTTCAAATCTGCTCTTTCTATATCTGTTAAAAAATTCTTCATGATCTCTTTTTAACAATTTTTTATGCAATATGCAAGTTCTCAATTGAGCGGAGTATATTGCTATAACGCCGTCCGCAAATCTTGGGGAATTATCCAAAAACCATGCCCTAAACTTTTTCTGAAATACTCCAGGATCTAATGCCCGAAATAATCTCCGATATGTGTCGTCGCTGGGAACTCCATTCTTGTATGGAAAATACTTCTTCAAAAAATTCTCGTGGGTTTTTCCAAATAATTCAATATCTTCCCACCCGTCTGATCCTCCTATGTAAGCACAAAAAGCCACAAACAAAATCTCTGATAACGAATACAGCCGATTCCTACTCGATCTCGGATCTTCTATCTCTCCAAAATAATCTAAAAACGAATCTTTAACCTCTGCTTCCATAACAACAATCCTTCAAATACTTCCATAGATTGTTAACTATTTCTTCTTATTCTCATACTAAAATTTTTCATGAGGCCGCCCTGCTTAGGTAACCACTATGTACTTGATCTGTGGTTTGAGAAAGTTGTGAAACAACATTGCCGAGGAGAAGCATATCTTGTGAGGTACGCGGACGACTATGTGACGATGTTTCAATACGAGGAAGATGCGAAGAAGTTCTACGAAGTTCTTCCAAAACGACTAGGAAAATTCGTGTTTGATCCCGTCACATCATGATATAATAGCAGAGGTTGGATACGAGAGATTTAAGGAGGTACTATGGGACAAATTTTACACAGGAGCGCCCGCACGACGGAGGCAGTTCGTTTAGAGATACAGCAGAGTACAGAGAGTATAGCAAAATTGGCGGCGAAATATAACATAAGTCCGAATACGGTTATGAAGTGGAAGCACAGGGAATCAGTGGAAGACCTGTCATGCAGGCACAAGGAGGTACATTCGACTGTGTTATCGAAGGAAGAGGAGGCGATTTGTGTCGCTTTCCGCAAGCATTCACTTTTGCCGCTAGACGATTGTCTGTTTGCGCTACAGAAAACGATACCACATCTGTCGAGATCCTCATTGCACAGATTTTTTCAACGCAATAACATCAGTGTTTTACCTCAAAAGGCAGCTAAGAAAAGGGTAAAGCAGAAGTTCGCTGATTACGAAATTGGTTACTTTCACGTTGATATTACAGAGATTTATTCGGAAGAAGGGAAACTGTGCTTATTTGTAGCCATAGATCGAGTCAGCAAGTTCGCATATATAGAAGTCCACAAAAGGATGCGCAAGGAAGAAGCGACGAGTTTTCTAAAAAATCTAATAAAAGCAGTACCTTATAAGATTCATAGAATTCTTACGGATAATGGAGCACAGTTTACGTATAAGTACTTAAAAACAAAGAAAGTGCACGATTTCGACTCAATTTGCAAGGAAAATGTGATCATTCATAAATTAACAAAGCCAGCGCATCCGTGGACGAATGGCCAGGTCGAAAGGATGAATAGAACCATCAAAGAAGCGACTGTTAAGAAGTATTACTACGAAAATAGTGAGCAACTGGAGAAACATCTCAATGATTTTATAAGAGCACATAATTTTGGGAAGAGATTGAGAGCTTTAAATGGCTTGACTCCTTTTGAATTTGTTGCTAAAAAATTACAGAAAGATCCCAAAAGTTGGGCACTTTTATTGGGTCATGATGAGGCGGGACCAAACACGCTACATGATGCACCTCATTGTTGAATGGACGATATAACCTTCCGTTTTTCAGGTATTACCAACTTTATTGTTCCGCTCTCCTTTCCTGTATCTTTATGCAATGTTGTTACAACCCCTGAAATTTCAACGTTTTTCTCGGGAGTCCTTGCTTTTAACTCTATTCCAGCCTGACGTAAAGTTCCAATTGTTTCCTTTTTTACGAAAAAATTATTCTTTATGTTCAAGCTCGATTCAATCGGGCGAGCTGATGCCCAAGTCATATCAAGATTTGCTCCACTTTCTCCACATACGCTTACTATATCAGCTAAAGCGTCAAAGAAATTAGCGCTCATTCCATTAGAGGCTGACTTAGTTAAAGTATCTTCATTTGGATTGTTTGCAACCATCATCGCTTCTGAAATTAGAGAACAAAGACGCGTCGTAACTTGTCTTTCAAATGGTTCTTCTACAAATGAAGCTCCCTTTTCAAGAAGCGACAAATTATTCGCAAAACTAGGGGGTAATCGAGAGAACGCGAATATTCGGAGAGCGTTAAAATTTAGACATCTTTCTTTTTACATCAAACTGTTTTTGACTATTATTGAATGCAGTGATTTCACCACTGGCGTTTTCTGCTTCGGCTGGACTGGCGTAAATAACGGATCCAGCGTCAAGCAAACTGTGGCTTCTACTATTGTTTTTTGTGTTTTTACTTCAGCCAGCTATTCCAATTTGCTTTCGAACAAACAATCAGCGCCAGACGAAATTGCGGCAACTCTTACAGAATGCAATACAGGTTGCATTTTTTTGTTTTTATAATTCTTCCAACTCAAAAATTTTCATTTCTGATATATTCGTGAGTTGTGTACGCGACCTCTTTTCTAAATCCCCTTTGAGTGTAACCATTTTTCCATTCTTGTGTGCATCTATCGCTAAATTATAATTATTGCCATCCAATTCTATTGATATAAGCTTCCGTTTTTCAGGTATTACCAACTTTATTGTTCCGCTCTCCTTTCCTGTATCTTTATGCAATGTTGTTACAACCCCTGAAATTTCAACGTTTTTCTCGGGAGTCCTTGCTTTTAACTCTATTCCAGCCTGACGTAAAGTTCCAATTGTTTCCTTTTTTACGAAAAAATTATTCTTTATGTTCAAGCTCGATTCAATCGGGCGAGCTGATGCCCAAGTCATATCAAGATTTGCTCCACTTTCTCCACATACGCTTACTATATCAGCTAAAGCGTCAAAGAAATTAGCGCTCATTCCATTAGAGGCTGACTTAGTTAAAGTATCTTCATTTGGATTGTTTGCAACCATCATCGCTTCTGAAATTAGAGAACAAAGACGCGTCGTAACTTGTCTTTCAAATGGTTCTTCTACAAATGAAGCTCCCTTTTCAAGAAGCGACAAATTATTCGCAAAACTAGGGGGTATCGGAGTTTGAATAGTCATAATAAAACTACCACGCTCAGTGTGTCCCATCCTGAGTTTCGATAGAAAATCATTGACCTCATTTGATCTTTTTGATTGAAAATGTGGTCGCTTGGAAATTATCGATTGCGCAGTAGAGGACATCATTGCCAAACTTTTGTATAACAAAGTCGACGCATCATTTAGCGGTAAACTCGTGCTGGCATCCCCTTTAAAAGCCACAATTCTAAACGTATCATAAGTTGATAATACAATATCATTTGCAATGTATCTCCACTCTCTGTTTTCAAAATTTTGCAGAATTAACAAGAGATCCATAATCCTATTTTTGTAATCCAGAAGCTCTACGTCTACTGGAACCAAAACTTCAACTAACTGCCCATCCTCTTTTTCTTTTCCAAAAATCACCGCAACACAACCAATTTTGCCAGTCCTGTGCCAGCCCTTATTTTTCAAATAAGCCTCACAATTTCCGGAAATAATTTTGTCCACTACATCTACATCGCGTCCTACAATCATGATTGTATTCCCATTCTATTAGTAACAAAATACTCTGCCAATTTTTCTAAAACTTTTGGCGTAAATATATGATCCTCATTCATTGGTATTTTTATATTTATACTCGTCATATTGTCGGTTTCTGGCATGTTTTCCAACCCTATCCAATAAGCACATTTTCTGAGAATCAATTGCTCAGGAGTCTGGTTTATCCAATTTTCCGGCATATCATTAGCTGCATTATCTGGCTTGTTCGGTAAAATCAAAATTATTAATATTCTCGGAGAAGCAGTTTTTCCACGCAATTCATTATAATTTTTAATTTTCAAAGGAAAATGTATTACATTATCTATGATTATGTTAGAACTCGAAGTTGCTTTTAATTGGGATTCTATTGATACATATGGCGATACTTGAGAGCGAAAAATAATATCAACACTCTCTCTATCAAATTCAGGAGAACAGCAATCATACCCAGCAACACTTGCTACAGCTCTAACATATGCGTTACTAAATGCTTCTTTTTGATCATTCGTGTTCATATTCAATCCTAGCAACAAAACCGACAGCCAATATATTGAAAAAAGACTCTAAACTAATCATCATATGTTTTTATACACCTGCCGCTGCTTAGTTGTATCACAGTTTTTTGGAAAAGTACAGTTCTTTTTTGAGGCAACATTTTTGATGTAAGCTTCAAAACAGCTCTACGGTTGCATCTATTTCTCGCACTTTACGATGAAACGGATGCCAATTCGCAAAACCTAAATCAACCGCCGCCTTTCCAACCAACAGATTTTGAAATTCCGCTTTGATCAGAACCATCAATGACTTTTTGCAAACTCGGATTGTTTCGCTACATGATGCACCTCATTGTTGAATGGACAACTGACTGCATAAAAATCAGCACAAGAAAAGCAAAAATATTTATGTATTTCATCTGTAAATTCTCCATTCTAATAAAAATACATTTACAACATAGCATGGCGCCTGGACAACATCAAGCCTTTTTGCAAAAAAAATGGTTATATCTATCGATCGTTTTGCCGATTCATCAATCTATGCAAAATCATCAAACTTGGAATAAATGTCAGTGGCACAAATAGGAAAAAGTTTGTCCAGCCGAGTGTGTCGGCGATTGCTCCGGATATTGTCCTGCAGAACATGCCTCCAAAGTCATAGAAAGCCCAGAGCAGCGCATATTGGGTGGAGCGGTATTTGTTGTCGTCGCATAGGCTATACAAAAATGCTAGGAATGATGTTCCCATGGCTCCTTCGGTGATGTTCTCGGTAAAAACCGTTACATACAGGGCGATCATGTTATGTCCGATTTTCGATAACGCTATGTATGCAAGACAGGACAATGCGTGCGCTATGGCCGTATAAAACATAACATTGTATAGGCCTCTTTTTTTTACCAGATATCCGCCAATTACTCCACCCAGCAGCGCAGCAATTGTACCAAACACCTGAACGACGTTTGCTATTTCGAGGAGGCTAAATCCCATATCCACATAAAACGGTTTTGCCATTTTTTGGGTAATGATGTATCCAACCTTAAACAAAACAACGACAGCTATGAGACTCGTCCAGTTTTCCCGCTTCATGAAAATCTTACATGGACACACGAGGCATTCGAGAATGGTTTTCTTCAATAATCTAATGAATTCGAACTTTGAGTTCTCGGAATTTTCATAGGATTTCATCATGTTATCGATGTCATCGGAAATCGCCAACGATTTTGCAGTGTTGTTGATCTTCGGCTCTTTAATGCATAATATAAATGTTGTGCACAGCAAAACCGAAAATGCCATGACGGCATAAGCACTATTCCAGCCAAAATAATAGGCGAGATATAGGGCAACACTCTTGGAGAAAAATACGCCGACTTTATATCCGAAAATATAAATTCCGGCTATTGGTCCAAACATATTTTTTTTCGCTCGGTCCATATGGTAGGCGTATAGGGATATGTCCTGACATCCATCTGCAAACGCCACGAGAGATGCAAATACCATTAATTTTATTAAACTTGTATTCGGACTGGAGCTAGCCATTCCCAGAAGTCCACAAAATAGCGCCAGCTGGCTGACGATGGCCCAGCCGCGTAGTCGCCCGATTTTTCGAGATAAAAACGGGAAATCATATCTTTCTATGAACGGTGCCCACAGAAATTTCAGCGTGAACGGCCAATGCAATAATGTAAATAGGCCTATTACCGTGTTAGACACGCCGCATTCTTTCAACCACAAATCCAAAATCGTAAGCGTTAAAAGAAATGGCACCCCACAGGAAAATCCGATAAAAAACTTTGAGCTAACTATCGGATTACAATATGTTTTCAGAAAATCGTCTAACAGTGCTTTGGTACTCACATTTTTTTATCACCGAATTCGACGTCACATTTTGAGACAGCCTCATCATTGAAGATGGCGCTCGCATACAATCCAGAAGGTGCAGAAAACGTGTCCAGCTTCAAGCTGGTCATTTCTCAATTCTACTCATTTTTTTCCGAGTATTTTGATCAAGATACCTTTTTCGCAGCCTCAGGGCGTTCGGCGTGACCTCTACTCGTTCATCGTCCTGAATATATGATAAAGCCTGTTCCAATGAAATAGCGCGCGGAGGAGATAATTTAATATTCTCGTCTTTTCCAGACGCTCTCATGTTGGTCAGCTGCTTGGTTTTTGTCGGATTTACGTCTAACTCATTGCTTTTATTGTTTTCTCCAATTATCATGCCTTCGTAGACCGGATCGCCGGGTTTTACAAACAATGTTCCCCGCTCTTCAAGAAAGAACAGAGCATACGGAATGGCGTTTCCCGGGGAATTCGATACGAGTACGCCTTTGGTTCGGCCTTCGATAGTGCCCTTGTGTGGTTCATATCCGCAGAATGATCGGTTCATAATGCCGGTCCCACGAGTGTCCGTAAGGAATTCGCTGTGATAGCCGATGAGTCCTCGGGTCGGAATATGGAACTTCAGACGTGTCTTGCCCATTCCAGAGGGACGCATATCTTGGAGCGCACCTTTTCTCAGTGTGATCTTTTCGACGATTAGCCCAGTGAACTCGTCGTCCAGATCGATGAACAGCTCCTCCATAGGTTCTAATTTCTCACCGGTTTTCTCGTCTGTTTTGTACAGAACATGAGGCCTACTGATGGATAATTCGAATCCTTCTCTTCTCATAGTTTCAATGAGTATGCCCAGCTGTAGTTCTCCTCGACCGGCCACTTCATACGAGTCCTGATCTGCAGATCTTCTGATGGAAATCGAAATGTTTCCTTCAGCTTCCTTTTCCAATCTTTCCCAAATCATTCGTGATGTTAGCTTCTTTCCCTCTTGCCCTGCCAGAGGAGAGTCATTTATGGAGAAAATCATAGACAAAGTCGGAGGATCAATTGGCAGCGACCTCAATGGAGTCGTAACTTCAATGGATGCGATTGTGTCGGCAACTGTTGCCACTTCAAGACCGGCAATGGCAACGATATCTCCACAACTGGCACTTTCCACTGGAATGCGTTTCAATCCCTCAAATGACAGCAGCTTCGTGAGTCGCGCTTTCTCTACGCTTCCATTGGTTGGATTAATGGCGTGCACAAAATCGTTTATTTTCGCGTTTCCCCGAAGGATTTTTCCAGTAAGCACACGTCCGAGATATTGGTCGTAATCCAGCATGGTCACCAGCATTTGAAATGGCGCTTTCTCATCAATTTCCGGATGAGACACATGCGATACGATGGTTTCCAATAGCGGATTCAAGTCTTTGCGCTCGTCATCTAGATCTCGTACTGCCCAGCCATTTCTGCCAGACGCATATAATATTGGGAAATCCAATTGTTTTTCATTTGCGCCGAGCGCTACAAATAAATCAAAGACTTCATCTATGACTTCGGAAACTCGAGCGTCTTGTTTATCGATTTTGTTTATGACGACTATGGGATTGAGATTGAGCGCCAGCGCTTTGGTCAATACGAACTTCGTCTGAGGCATTGGCCCTTCGGAAGCGTCCACCAGCAGTAGAACTCCGTCCACCATGCTGAGAATGCGCTCGACTTCTCCACCGAAATCAGCATGTCCTGGGGTATCGACGATGTTCAGCTTTATATCTTTCCACACAAAGCTGGTGCATTTAGCAAGAATTGTGATGCCTCGCTCTCGCTCCAGAGCGTTGTAGTCCATTGCGCATGTGTCCATCTGCTGATTACTTCTAAACAGGCCACTTTGTTTGAACATTGCATCGACCAGAGTTGTTTTTCCATGATCGACGTGTGCAATGATTGCAAAATTACGAAATTCCATAGTAAGATTAACCTTTTTCCATTAAAGACTGAGAGATAATAACACAACAGAAGATAATTTTCTATAAACAGTGATAGCATCACGCGTGTTTATTTTTTGTGCCAGCACGTAGTCCATTTCATATTTGTTGGTTTTGCGGGTAGTTCGAGTTTCCTACGGTGCGTGCAGCACTGGCATTTCTTAAAAAATGCCGGTGGTGCAACAACTTATTCAGAGCCGCTACGGATTTACTCAACTAAATCAAATCTTACCTGCTGATCGGCGTTGTCGATAGCAAGCCATGCGCTTTACGTTAATCTCGGCGCGGGTACGCCACCAGTCGCAGCTCTATTCCCAGATGGGCCATACTGGTTGCCTTTGCTTTGATCTTTGTTCCTTTTTCGTTTCCCAATGGCCCTCTTACGACCGTCCTGGCGCCCGCCGTTATTGTTTCCGGGGCCATCGGCGTTTCTTTCAGTGGGTTCCGTGACTGGGTGCAAATATCCGTCCATGTAGTAAGATGGTGCATTCCAGCGACGAGCAGTGTCTTCCGCAGTCTCTCCGGCCGCGGGCACGGCCAGTACCCACTTACTGTCTTTCTGGGACCAAACCGGCACCACCTCACCCGAGGATCGGTTACCCTGTTGTGTGGAGACGAACTGCATATCGTTATCCGAATAGTAACAGTCCAGGTCCAATCTTATAACTGCGGCTTTTACGCTTTCTCCAGGCTCCATCACGTACATCGCTAAATTCATTTCCCGTCTATGAGTATGTGTTGTTTCATCGTAGATCTTCTTCAGTCCTGGCAGAACTCTGTCCTTCCACGGATCCCTAACGTTTCGTTGGGCATTGGGGTTATCTGACTTCGGTTTCTCGGTCGGGCGATTGGTGGTTCCGGAGTCGGTAGTTCCATATCCGCCATCGGATGGTCCAGCGGTAGGTGCAGGTTTGCCCTGGTCGGCCTGCGGGCGTCTATCACGATACGTTATATTCGGTGGTGTTTCATTGCCGGCGTTCCCCACAGGCGTGTTATTGCGTGCATCCCCGACATGGCTCTCCGGGGCGTCGTCCTCTGCCCAATCTTCGCCATCATCGGACAACGTTACCTCGTTTGAATCATAGTAGGACGCACCTGCTGGAATTGTTGGGGCCCGATCTACCAGATCGGTATACTGCGGAGCTACATATCCTGTACCGTCGTCAGACCAGCTGTATCCATAGTATTCGTCTCCAGAATCATCTTCACTATCTTCGTAGTCATCCTTGTGGCGCACACGGCTTCTTCCTCGGCGAGCAGATCTAGCAGTTGATTTGCCGTTTTGCGACTCACTATTTTTATGCTTGTTCGATTTGGATTTCGACTTAGTCTTCTTTGATCCCGGAAGCGCGCTCTTAGAGTTTTTTCGGGCAGTTTTCGATTTAAGAAGTTTTCCTTTTTTCTTTCTTTTGACTTTGATGTCATGTTTAACCGCTCGCTCTCTCGATCCATTGACTCCAGATCTATGATTCTTATTTGACGCGATTGGTGTCCCAGCCTCAGTCTCAAGTGTTAAAAACATCAATAGACCTGCCAGTAAAATTTTTCTCATACCTTTCCTCCTCTCATTTGATAACAATTCCCATACCATGCTATTATTATACGCGCAACTGGCAACTTTTGCAAGCCTTTTTACAAATAAATGAAAATAGTGTTGTGCGGTTTAGGAATGCATTGGGAATCGTGACTGAGCAATGCGGGCCAAGGATATACTCGGTTTCGTAACGGATCTAGTATGAGAAAAAGACAGGCAAAACAAACGGTTAGTCATGCGACGGATCTGCTGAAACCAATTGCAAAAAATATCTCATTATGCAGCGGTCTCTGAAATTCTCTCTACTTCAACAAGTCTATCAATTGACGAGATTAAGCTTGTTATGCATTAATGAGATTCTGCTTCGTTATTATGGAATTTATCTATGGAAGAAGATAGTTTGTTTTATTGCACATCAAAGGATACAACTCCGATGATGACTCAGTATCTTAGCACCAAGGCTCAGTATCCAGGATGTCTGCTGCTGTTTCGCATGGGTGATTTTTACGAGATGTTTTTCGATGACGCAAAGATCGCGTCTTCCGTGCTGAGCATCGCGCTAACAAGTCGCGGAAAGCACCTGGAGAACGATATTCCCATGTGCGGTGTGCCAGTTGCTGCTCTGGACAACTACATGGAACGTCTCGTTAAATACGGCTACAAGGTGGCTATCTGCGATCAGATGGAGGATCCAAAAGAAGCGAAAAAACGCGGTGGATACAAGGCCATCGTAAAAAGGGAAGTGACGAGAATAGTTACGGCTGGGACTTTGATCGAGGACAATCTGCTCAGTTCCAGGAAAAACAACTTCCTCATGGCCATCGTGCCGGATATGAACAAGAAAACCTCGAAGGCCAAAACAATTAGCTTCGCCGCCATCGACATATCGACCGGAGATTTCATCGTAAATACTCTTTTGGATAACGAATTTAATATGGCGATGGAGGTCTATCAGCCACGAGAATTGCTGGTTCCGTCTTGCCACGAACGCTCTGAATTTTCAAAGTATTTAAAGGCTATTACGGACGCTGGCATTACGTATCTGCCGGATTCGAAGTTCAATCCCATTGTGGAAAAAGACAGGCTGGAGAAGTATTTCAAGGTAAAAACGCTGGACAGCTTCGGCATAAGCATGCCCAACGAATTGGCCGCCTGTGGATCCATACTGGAATATCTGCTGATAACTCAGCGAAATAATTTCTCGAGTATGCCGACTCCGAAAAAAACGACGTTTAGCAATTATTTGATACTGGATCCGTCCACCAGCAAAAGTCTGGAGGTCACCACATCGACACGCGGTGAATACGATTACTGCCTTCTGGGAGCGCTCGACAAGACATCGACGCCGTTTGGAGCGAGAGCACTGGCGTCCAGGGTTTCCATGCCAATTATCAATCGGGAACAACTTCAGAAACGACTGGATTGCGTGGAGTTCTTTCGGAAAAATGAAAAGCTCATGAAATTAATTCGGGAAAATCTCAGCTGCTGTCCGGATTTTGAACGCGCCATAAATCGCATAAGATTCAATAAGTTTTCTCCGCGAGATGTGGGAGATGTCCGGGAA
This sequence comes from Alphaproteobacteria bacterium, assembly GCA_025998775.1. Taxonomy (GTDB): domain Bacteria; phylum Pseudomonadota; class Alphaproteobacteria; order UBA3830; family UBA3830; genus BNWE01. The sequence continues at coordinate 11,052 of BNWK01000021.1, forward strand.
TCTCTGCGAGTGCTTGACCAAACTAACTCAATAAAAAATGAGCAAGCACTACCATCGGAAGGAGAGTACACATTTGAGGATCTTGCTGATTTTTCCAGTCTGCTGAAGCTTCTGGAAACCGCTCTCATCGAGAAATTGCCGGCCAATAATCGAGATGGAGGAATCATCGCAGACGGCTATTCGGAAAAACTCGATAAGCTAAAGTACACCAAAAATCATAGCGAAGATTTGATTTCCAATCTGCAGGCGAGATATGTGTCGGAAACCGGCATTACCACTCTAAAAATAAGAAATAACGCAATTATCGGATGGTATGTGGAAGTTCCGCTGTCACAAAAAAACAAAGTCAGCAACAAGTTTTACCACAAGCAGACGTTGGTCAATGGAGTACGCTATACAACCGAAGAATTGACGACACTGCAATCTCAATTAACGGAAGCTTTCGACGAGTGGAGCAATCTTGAGCAGGAAATTTATGCCAAGGTCGTTGGCGAAATCGTAAATCACTACGAAAAGATTTCCTACGCCATAAAATTGTTGTCTTGCATTGATGTATACACAAATTTCGCACACATATCTCTCGAAAGAAAATATGTGCGTCCGGAAATAAGCGACGGCGTGATTCTCGAGATCGAAAACGGCCGACATCCGGTTTTGGAAATACACGCAAAGGACTTTACCGACAACGACTGCGATCTAAGTGAACATAATCGCATCAGCCTACTGACCGGCCCAAATATGTCTGGGAAAAGCACGTACCTTCGCCAAAACGCCCTCATTGTGCTCATGGCGCAGATCGGATGCTATGTGCCGGCCAAAAAAGCCACCATTGGAATTGTCGATCGATTATTCTCGCGCATCGGAGCCTCCGACGACATCGCTCGAGGTCGCTCCACATTCATGGTGGAAATGATTGAAACTGCTACCATATTGAATCAGGCGACAGAGCGATCGTTTGTTATTCTGGACGAAGTGGGGCGCGGAACATCTACATACGACGGACTCTCCATCGCCTGGGCAGTCATCGAAAACCTGTACCACACCAATAAATGCCGCGTGTTGTTCGCCACCCACTACCGCGAACTCACGGTTTTGCAGAACACGCTCGCCAATATCAGATGTAAAACGCTGAAAGTTCAGGAATGGAACGGCGACGTCATCTTCTACCACAAAATAATCGATGGCATTGCTGATAAATCCTACGGAATTCACGTTGCCAGCATAGCCGGAGTTCCCAAGAACGTCGTGAAAAGAGCGACGGAGCTACTCAAGAACTTCGAGGGAAGAATAAAAGATGATAGCGACAAAGCAACCGATCTGGACGTATATTGCCAGACCTGCGAACAAATGGAGCTCACGTATTCGTCAACGCCGGATCAAGTCGTAATCAAGCGCCTCCGCGACATCAATCTAGACAATATGACTCCCAAAAGCGCGCTCGATATGCTGTATGAATTGAAGGAGATGGTGTAAAAGCCTCAGACCAGGTGCGCTTCATGCTTGCTCCACCCCATTACTGTAATCTATGGATTTTTTTAACAATTAGTCCAATTGCTTGGTTAAAAAACAACTTGAATGCGAACCATCCTAGCTTGAAAATGCTGATAGCACGTCCGCAAGAATATGAAATTTTTTTTAAGTGGATGATTGTTGTTTTGCACATATTCTCCAACCAGCACAGCAAACAATTGCGTTAAACACATTGAAAAATATAGTCTTTTAAATCTGTTGTATTTTCTAATTTTCGTTTTCTCAATATCAAATCCGGAGCTTTTTTGGTCTTGAAAACATTTTTCTATCCCGAATCTTTTTTCATAAATTTCTAAAAAGCTTTTATCGTCAGATAGTGACTAAAACAAAAACTATATGCTATCGTTTTTGGTCTTAACCTCGAAAGTCACCTCTTTTTCCCACGCTGAAACGTACGCTTTAAGCTTCTGAGTTTTTCCGGGAAAATCCTTCAAATTCAACCTGTTGCCATCAACCTCTATGTTTAAATTATTACATTTTCTTAGTACATAATCAAAGCCATTTTTAAGACACAAAACGGCAACCCTATCGTTTCCAAATCCGCGATCTGCCACTATTGTATATGTATACTTCTTGGATAAAAAATGCCTTAGTTGTTTCAAAATCGACGCTACACTGCTGCTATCTGAGCGTAGCATGCCCCTTATGACTTTTGGAAAGGCGAACAGGAGCGCAAAAGCAAAAAGCCGATTTTCACATCGGCCTTAAAAATTGCTGTAAAACTGTAGAGTTGAGTCAAAATCTAACCTTCAACTAATTCATACAGTAAGATGGTCTCATTCCCATTGGATGCCAGAATACTTGTATGGTCAGAAGTCGGTCTATCTATGCTTTGTGTTACACGCGCTCCATCACAGCAGAACCATGTGTTATCTTTCTTTACATCAGCTGTATAGTGCCCCGCACTAAAATTAGCTATAGCTTTCAACCGATATTTTTTGTTCTGATTAGCGTTTTCTTCATGTAGATTGATTTCCTGTTCGATCGGAAGTCGACGCTTATCTACTCTTGGAAGCGTTACAACCAACACTTTTGGAAGTCTTCTAAAGCGTATTTCTTCTTGATTATATCGTGCGACGCGACAAGTTTTGCATGGAGCACCAACCCAGTTCACCTTCAGGTAAGATCGATCCGCAATGAGCGTTTGCAAAGTGTTTTGCCCTATCTCATAAGGTACACGCATCATCAGCGTGGAAGATCCAGGCGCGGAACATTCATGGTTACCATCATGTGTATATATATTCGAGGAATCAATTTGGAAAACATGTGATATCTCTGCAGGTAGTGCTTTCAATAGCTCGTCCAACAAAATCGCTGGATCTTGTGGCTGAGTGTTGTTTCCAAGTTCTTTTGCTATAGGTCTCTTGGCTGCAGGATTGTCATCAATGACTGCCTTACCTATTGCTTTATATAATGCTTTTAAGTCCGATTCGGAAATTATATTTCCTTCATTGGCACTCATCGCTCTAAGCAATTCTTCAAGGCGCAAAGCTAAATTGTTTTTATTTTTGCAATTGGCTAGCCATTCCATAAGGCCTGTTGCTTTCAACAATTGGAATACTGTATTTGCATAACAATGCATTCCAAACCAAGTAAGTCCTGTGAATCCATTCGGAAGTTTTTTCGGTGCGTGATTCAGTGACTCTTGAAGACGAGTATCAGCGCTCCGTTCTTCCTGTGTTAACGCCTGCATTCGCACGTTATGAGCTTTTTGTAATTCTTGTAGATATATTTGTTCAGCTAAAGCCTTTCCCTCTTCGGATGTTCGTTTTAGCAGAGCCTCACGATTAGCGTCTGCTGTCTGTCGCGCTTGGTTATTTTGGGCTGTCATGGGAGCATTTTGCTCTAGTGCTTGTGCTTCCCTAGGGAGTATGTTTTGTTTTCTGACAGATTCATAATTACTTTGTAAACCTTTTCTTCGCATCGCATGTCTGGCTTTTTTAACAGATTTATTTCTTGAGTCTGGTTGATTCGTTTTCTTTCTAGCAACATTGTTGGATGCCGGTCGTTTTCCTGGTGTTTGTCTTCTTCTATGGACTGCTCTACCTTTAACAGGCGTTCTACTCTTATTGTTTTTCGAGATTGTAGACATTCTGTGGCTGCGATGCAAAGACACATTTGGCGCACAGCAATCTTCATACACTAAAAACGCAAATAGACCTATCAGCAAAATTCTTTTCATGTTTTCCACCTTCTTTTGATATCAACTGGATGCATCCTGTTATTATACAAGCAATCGATAATTTTTGCAATTTTTTTTGAAAAATGCTCTTGCCACCATTCACTTGGATGGCTTTTTGTTCTATTTCCAGCACAGTATAGCACTTTCCATTCATCTTCATCGAACAAAATTGAGCACGAAATATCTGGATTTATTCTTGCCATATAAGTTAAGTTCATAATAAAAAACGAAACAATTGAGTACATTAGCAAAAGTGCAACAATTTTGCTCACTTCGAGAGTAGACGGCTCACATTGCTGTGGCCGCCCCTCAACAGGTCTGGTCGAGCAATGGCGCGTGAACTGAGATAGCCACGTTTCCATCGCCCGCCTCGTCAAACGTAGCGTGCGGATTTCCCGCACTACGCTTTCCTGTTATTTTCGCATCAAAGTTTATGTGACCTATCATTCCAGTAACACTTTCTGTTCTTGGTAGTACTTGATCCTGTAGTCTGAAAACAGACCACATATCGCATACAACCAACTCCGTTACCTAAGCCGGGAAGGTCGCCCCTCCCGACTCGGCTCCAGAACGGTGCATGAGCCTTTCAACTCACACCGCTCCTCAGTAATATGGCATTTGTCATATGCACCTCATTGCCAAATCATGTATC
>BNWK01000022.1 GCA_025998775.1 Alphaproteobacteria bacterium
TTGCGACAGTTTCTACGTTTGCGGCTGGCCATCGATTTTGCCCTTTCCACTTGCCGAAGTTTACGATAAAAGGAGACGTCGCCAAAAAATCCAGCACTCGTTTTTCTATCGTTTTATCGCCTTCTCCATATACGGCGGCCGGACGCAGAATGACATATTCGTCTGCTGAAATGTTTGCGGTTATCCATTTTTCGCTTTCCACTTTATATTTGGGATATGGACTCAGGAAATTTGTTTCAAACGGAAGCACATCCTCGTCTTCTCCGGAAAAATCCTTTATGCCGTAAACGTCTGTAGACGATATGAAGATAAATTTTTTCGCATACAAACGTGAGATCTTTTTTACGGATTCAAAGTTTAGTTTTCTGTAGATTTCGTCTGAACCAACGTCAGATGCCAATCCAGCAGCGTGAACGACAACGTCAGGTTTTCTACCGATTTTGGCCAATATTTTCTCGGCGATATTATCCGACATAACGTCTCCGCGTATTATCGTTAAATTACAAAAATCATCAAACTCTTCCGGAATGTGTCGATGCACAAGCGCATAAACTTTCCAGCCGTGCTTAACGAAAATTTTTACAATATGATGTCCGATAAAACCACCGGCTCCCGTTACCAGCGTGACGCTGGACCCGTTTTCTTTTTTATTACCTTCTTCAGTGTATGCAAGATGTGCTTGCAAAAGCATGGGGACGTTGAGCCCGTTTTTTGTTTTTTTGTCGCACACAAAATCTTACTCCCAAATGCAAAAACAATCTCAATATTGCAAATTCATCTCGCATACAATGCAGAAGCTCGCGAAGGTGCTTGCAGCACACGCGTTTACTTTTGCTGAGGCAGCTTAAACATTGCAAATACATCGCGCATACAATGCAGAAGCTCGCGAAGGTGCTTGCAGCACACGCGTTTACTTTTGCTGAGGCAGCTTCAATATTGCAAATACATCGCGCATACAATGCAGAAGCTCGCGAAGCAGAAAACGGGTCCAGCTTCAAGCTGGCGCATACCTTTCAAGAGGTGGCGAAGCCATTAACGCCCGTAGTGCAACTACTTTCGACGATGATATTTACGGCGTTGTCTATCTGCTGTTTTGTTAGCTCCTTCATAATGCAAAGTCTAATGCGGCATTCTTTTCTTCTGACGGCGGGATATGTGACAATGTTTGTGTAGAGTCCTCTCGAGCGCAATTCATTATGAAACTTTATCAATTTTTCTTCGTCGCCAATTATTATGGGAATGATTCCCGATTCCGAATCGCCAATATTGAATTTGTTTTGGAGAAGTAACGCTTTCGCATAGTTTATATTCTCCCACAACTGCTGACGTCCGGCCTGATCCTGCTCCATGAGCTTGAAAATTTCGATCAATCCACCAACAATTGCCGCCGGAAGTGAAGTTGAGAAGAAATACGTTCTCGCATAAAGTCTCAAATATTGGATGACGTCTTTTCGAGAGGCGCAGTAGCCACCAATTGCTCCAGGCGATTTACTGAGCATTCCAACGTTTAGATCAATTTTTCCATGGAGATTGAATTGCTCCGCCGTTCCTCTGCCGGTTGGACCAACAATGCCGAGACCGTGCGCATCGTCAATCATTAATCTGGCATTATATTTTTGTGATAGCTCATAAATTTTATCGAGCTTCGCCAGATCTCCGTGCATGGAAAACACACCGTCTGTTATGATTAAGCGTCCCTTCTGACTGTCCGGTATTTTTGATAGAATCCGCTCCAGATGTGACATATTTCCGTGAAGATATATTTTTGTTTCGGCGCCGGATAATTTGCATCCATCAAAAATGGAGGCATGGTTCGCCGAGTCATTTATTATGATATCACCTTCATGGCATAAAGCCGAAATGACACCGATATTTGTTCCGTATCCATTGGGAAATAATATTGCGTCGTCCGCCTGATAAAACGCGGCAATTCTTTCCTCCAGCTCCCGATGCAGATCCGTAATTCCGCCGTACAGAGAGACCGCTCCCATTCCAAATCCATATTTTTCCATCGCTTTTCGAGCGCCTTCCATTACTTGCGGATGCGTCGTCAAATTGAGATATGAGTTGGATCCCATCATTATGCTCTGGTGAATATCTCCGTTTTTCTCTTTCATGGTTGGTTCCGTAGAAGATGCGCTCAGCAGCTGAACTCCCAGACTTTCATTTCCGGTATCGGTGTTGTTTTCTAGAAAATCAGACGCCCTTTTGGCTTTTCCAAAAATATCCTCGTTAGCGGAACACATAAAATCTTCGAACTTCATTTTGTTTTCTCCTTGCCATAACATTTCGTATGGTTTTTCGAATCACAATGCACAGTACAGAGATTGCAATTGGTACATTTCGAACGCCAATTTTCTTTACACAGAAGATTTGGCTCACAGATAAAAGGACGACACAAACAAACTCCATCAATTCCACTTTCTATGATTTTTTTCACGTCTCGAAAACTGCGAATTCCTCCAGTCACAAAAACCTCTGCATTAACCATTTTCTTTATTTCAAGAACAGCATCATAATTGTAGTTTAGAGCAAATTTCTTAATTTTCCTTTTATATATTGAAAAAATATTTTTTTTCCAAAAGAAATTTATCAAAGGATGGTTTGTGTTAAACAAAGGGTTAACGCGAAATATCACATCGATGGGACATGCACCTCTTATGATATTCAGCGGATACTCCATTGTTCCGTAACTTACCTCAACCACGTCATATAAACCATCGATTTGCTTCAGAGTATGTATTGCGTGATCTGTTGTTAATCCTCTATCGTCCGCATGACTTATTTTTATCCAGATTTTGAAATTGTCGTCACGAATTTCGTTTGTTTTTTCTAAAATCTTTTTCAGGAATAAGGAATTTTCTGCGTATTTGTCTTTTCTTGTATTTGTGTAGGGAGATAAAAACTGATGAATTAAATATCCGTGAGCTGCATGTATTTGTACGCCATCGAAACCTGCGTTTTTGGCTCTCGAAGCTGCCTCTTTAAAATCATTGATTATTTCATCGATTTCATTTTCATCCAACGCTCTTACTTTATTTTTGAAATATGTGCATTTGATTGTGCTTGCTCCAACGGCATTTTTTCGAATAGTTTGTCTTCCGACATGAGCAAGCTGCATTATTAATTTTATTTCTGGCCTATGACGTTTAACTTCGGCAACGACTTTTTTCCAAGCGTCCTGCTGACGTTCGTTTACAATGCCGGCTTGAAAAGGATGCATTGCTCTTCCATTTTCCGAAATATAAACAAAACCGGTAATTATTGTGTTTGCGGAAATATTTTTGTACAGGGAAGACAGCCTGGAGACATCGACAACGCAATCCGAATCTGCGAGATTTTCTATGGTTGCTCCGCGTATTATTTTATCCGAATAATCCATTGACCATCTCACTAACTGCCTCCATATATTTTGAAAGATTGGTGTATGAACGTGGATCCGGAGGTGGATTTTTCAGCGCAACTCCGTCTAGAAAAAGCCCGGTTTCGTTAGGAGTTACTGTTCCTATCATAATTGCGTCCGGCACTAATTCGGAGCTGGTAAAAAGAAGCTCATATTCTCCGGCGCCGCCAAAAAGCATTCTGAAATCTTTTGCTGGAGGATTCTTTACATCTATTTTGAACTGCGGATTTAACGTATGCAATTGCCACAACGCATCCACAAAACCTCCGCTCGTATCTATGCCGGCAAGCATCGTTTTCGGCATGGAACGCATTTCGAATTTCGGTGTTGGATGCGACATCACGATGGCCTCGTTTGCGTCTCCCAAGTTTCCCGTCACATAAAGATTTTGAAAAGTATTCGGAAAAATCCTCGACACATTTTTCACCTGGGGACCAAGAGCAATTCCAGTGTAACTGAACTTTTCCGCCTGTCCCATATCTCCGCCAATGAGAACGCAATCGATGGATTTTAGTGTGTCGCAGATGCCAGCTGCTAAATTTTTCGTCCATTCGGAATCGGCATTGTTTGCAAGCACCATCGAATGCAGAAAAAACGCCGGCTTGCATCCGGACGCAGTCAAATCACTCACAGTTGCCGTCACAAGATTGCAGCCAAGCAGATATGGATCATCGTCGGTGAATAGATCCTCCTCCAGCGAAAAAGTATCGCAGGTAATTCCAAATTTTCGGCCGCTGATTTCGATAATTTGCGCATCGGATTTGAACAAATCTTTTACGTCTTTAAATAGAGAAGCAATCAATTCATATTCTTTCATTTTATTAGCTCCAGTGCTTTTTGCAGGCATTCGATTTTTATGGGAGTGTATTTGTATGAATCGCCATCGTATTCTATCTGTTGAGATGGAGTTGTTTTTATTTCGACCGTTTTGCATTTTTTTACATACGCACCTGGCGGAATTTTTTCTTTGTATGCATTTAGAAACGCCTCCAGAGATATTTTTTTGATAACGATAACATAGAGCGTTCCGTCGTCGCTTTTGGAATCGAGATCGAAATGCAATCCGGACGCCAGGAAATTGTTTTTCATAACTGCGATGTGCTTTACTTCATCGAAATTTACAATTTCACCATCGATGATGACTTCAGCACGAAACGGCTTCGACGTCATAATGGATATCAATGCTGCTAAACATGTACCGAGAAAATCTCCAAAATATTTTCGTATTTTATTCGAGATGTTTGCGATTGTTGCGCCAATTCCAATGTTACAGCTGGACGCGAAATAACAGATTTCTCCACTGTCATCATAGGATAATTTTGCGATATCTATGGGAACGGATCTATTGGCCAACAGCACCAATATGGATTTTTCCGGCTCCGTTGGAATATCGTGAAATTTGCAGAAATCAGGACTTGTGCCGGAATAAAGTACTCCTAATTTCTTCTTCTGTGGAGACTTCATTATTCCGTTTATTACTAAATTTATCGTTCCATCGCCACCGACGGCAACGGCTATTTCATTTTCGTCAGTAATCACTTTATTCAATAAATCTTCGGCACTTTTGCTAACGATTTCTTTCATTCCTCTGTTGATAAAAAACTTCCAGTTATCTTTTCCGCGGTAATTTCTAGAACTGGGATTCAAAACCAACGTGACTGCCAACGTGACTGCCAACGTGACGTTGGATCCATCAATGCTATCGCGAGCTTCACAACCGTATGCGAGATTCAGCGTGACGTTGTACCTGTTTTCTGTTTTGCTATCGTACACAAATCTTACTCCATCTTTAATTCAGCCTCGACCTCGCATACGTTTTAGTCTTGATCGGGTCCAGCGTCACGCTGGTATATTTTCAGTTTTTGGTATATTTTTGTCGGAGTGCCAACCCAATTTTTTACCAATTCCTTCGTGTATTCGTACGGTATGGGCGTTTTTTCGATGGAGTGCTTCTGCATGAATTCGTAAATTTTCGACGCTTTTACTTCGCACATCCATTCGATACATGGAACTTTAAACGCCTCTCTCATGCGGGCGAATATGATTTCAAACGGTTCTTCATTTACGTTTCCAAACGATATATTGAGAAATTCGCACGGCTGCACTTCTCCATTTGCGCCCACGTAAAATCTGTCGATGCCTCCGCAGGTGCATCCGAATTTATCTTCGTGTTCCTCCTGAGCCTGAGCCGGAAGTGCCGAAAAATCCTGAAGTGCATTGTACTGCTTATGAGCTTTGGAAACATATCTCCGGATTTCGGCATCTTTTTCATTTAGCGTTTTGTTTTTCAACCATTCGCCAGCTCGTTTCGGATGAATCAACTGCACAAAATCGCAGTTGCAATCTTTCGCCAAAAGCATGATTTCGTCGAGAACATTGCCTTGTATTTGCTCATATGTGAGAACGGTATTTATGGCACTTCCGAGACCAACTTCGTTACATAAAACGAGTGTTTTTTTGGCCAGTTCAAATGCACCTTTGACTCCCACAAAATCGTCGTGAAATTCCGCAGACGAACCGTGAACGGAGACCATTATTCCACACACTCCCTTTTCCTTTAGAGTAGCCAATTTCTTTTTGGTGATGTTTGTTCCGGTGGTATTTATCCAGACCTCCATGCTATCGTCCAGCGAATCCATGATTTTGCACAATAAATTGAATTTCAAAAATGCGTCGCCGCCTTCTATATTGAGAAAGCTGACTCCGGCTTCGGAAAATTTCTTCACGGTTTCCAGAACTTTTTCCGACGACATATCTTCGTTTTTATCGAATCTCTGATAGCAGTGTTTGCAGCGATATGGACACGCCTTCGTTACAGATAACACAACAGTCACCGGCTTCGGTGGTTTGGAAATTAGTTTATCTTCGATGGCTTTGAAAAAAGCTCGTGTCGGATAAGCCGGTAAATATATGTGCAGTTTATAGGTTCCATTCGCTAATTTTACGACTTTATTATCGGAAAACGCCGCCAATAATCTGGCTGCGGCAGTTATAAATTTAATGCTCAAATGCTTTCTGTATTTCCAGAGAACATGCATTCCTATTCTTACATATATCAAAAATTTCGCAATGCCAATTTTATTCTGTTGCATCTGTATACCATTTTTCAAAAACAATAGAAATTCCAATCTCACACAGACCGCTTAACAATAATCCCTCAATTGGATTGTTTAGACAAACCAATGCCGATTGGGATAAGCATAATGCTCTAAAGTTGTATTTCAGGTTAAAATACGTCAGAGCTCCCACATTTTTTTTAAGAAAAATATAGCCGGTGTAGATGTGCAAAAATGATGCATCCAGGCACGTCATCCAAAACCAAAATTCATCGTTGTGAACAAACATAAAAATCACAAACGGAATAAAACCAATGACGAATCCTATGCGGGATGCTTTTTTGCGGCCATATTTTACGATAAGTGTGTTTTTTCCAGCTGCCTTATCTCCCTCCAGATCCTTAAAATATGTGAAATATGTCATGATCATATTCAGGACGACCAGAATGAGCCAAATCATCCAATGATTCGTGAAAAAGCTTGTTATTCCGCCTCCCAAAAGAACATACGCATACCAGGCACAGCAGGAAATGGAGATTCCAAACGTGAGATTTCCAATAATTCCATATGCTTTCGCGTAGGAATAAACGATGTTCATCACGACTCCGGCAATGATCGGAATTACGCTAATCGCATTTACACACAGCGAATATATAATTATCACGCAAATGGCCAGCGCGCTAATCGCCAATGCAATATTCGCCGGAAGAGCTCCGGTTACCATCGGACGATTCGGCGCATTTATGCGATCTTCTTCCAGATTGATGTAATCGTTTATTATCTGGTTTACTCCCCAGCTGAGAAATAAAAACAGCATCAATATCGCCTTAGAGAAAAACGAGATATCATCATGCGGAAGCAATGACATTCCAACACACCCGGCCGTCAATGTGACAAAGCAGCAGTAGAAACGCATCGATTTCAAATAAGCACAAAGAACAGATGTTTTACTTTTTTCCATCATTGATTTTCTATCGCATTCCTCATATACTCTTGCATTGTAATGGCAAAACATTTAAAAAGAGTGTATTTTGGATGAAAACTGTAAAAGCGATCGCGCTTAGAAAATCGACTCGCTGTTTTAAGTGTGAAAAAACTACATCACTTCTCTTTCCATATGACGCAGGTATATTTCCCTCATTTTCATAAATCTATTTTTGTACGCTGCTTTTATTTTCTGTTGCGACAATGGAGAGTATGAAGCTGATAGAATCTTCGTTCCAATTGATGTAATTTCTCTTATAGTTGCGATGTTCTCCATGTTTCTTTCATGCATGCGTTCATTACTGTCGCTAATTTTTTCGCCTTTGCAGATATTGTGAAACCTTTCAGCCAAACTTCGAGAGTTTTCGAATAGCTCGTTCATCTGCGATGAATATTTGCTACGCCATTCATCATACAAAAATCTTGCCGTACTTGCTTCATTATATGTGGAGTATGCAAGTCTTGTAGATAACGCATCGATTTGTTTTTCAAAATCCTCAAATTTCGGATATTTCTCCATAAGTTTAACCAACATGTATCGATTATTATCATAAAAATTAGGTATTCTCTCTTCTTTATATTGGTCTTCTGCTGTGCAATGATCAATTGTTGCGGCAATGTCACTTTGTATGTCAATCATATATGATATCAACGATTCCAGACATGTTCTCGCTCGTGCAACGGCTTCCTCAAGTTCCTTTCTTTCGTTGATTTTTGTGCTTTTTACAAATTTTTTCAGAACATCAAACATCGGTAAGGTAGTGCCATAAACATTAGTGTCTAGCATCTTTCTATAAATTCCACACGTCCAAGATAAAAGCACATATTCATCTTCTTCTTTTAATGGAGATGGAGATTTTTCTAAAAATGAATCTTTGAGGGTGCCTTCACTGATGAGAACAAGGAACCTAGAAGACAATGCTTGATAGAAATCGAAGAATTCATTGTAATTATTGTTGTCAACGACAAATTGCATTTCCATAATCATCTGTTTACCAGAATCCGATATTTCGTTCCAAAGTATCTTTTTCAGTATCTGCTCCAATGCATATTTGTTATGCTTGGTCTGAATATCCTTCAGAATTTCCTTTATTTTTGTTTCGTAGGGAGCATATGATTTTCTGTCGATAGATGCTATTTCAGCAAGTGTTATTGCGAGTTCTTTGATCAATAGTGGAATTTGATTATAGTTTAATTTCAATCCTTTTAAGATTGCCCTTTCAGCGTATCCAAACTTTTTTTGTTCGTTTCTGTATTTGTATCTACCATATAGTTTAGCAATTTTATCGAGTTCTTTATTTAGCAGTCTGTTGTTTGTGCCATAAAGCTCACATGTAACCTTTATAGTCCTCAAATACAAGTCTGAGAAAATGCGCATCTCTTCTTTGATGTCTGCGACAAGAATATCCTTGATCTTCCGCATATCCTCCGTCATTTGTGTTTCTGCAATGTAATCTTCTTGAGGTTGTGCTTTTTCGCTCTCGCAGCCAATTAGTAGTATGCATGAGAGGCACAATAAAACTATTTTCATAATTTCTCTCTCATATGACGCAAGTAGGATTCACGAATCTTCATAAACCAATTTTTGTACGACTCTTTTATCTTCTGCTGCGACAATGGAGCACTCGGAGCGAAGAAAATTTCCGGTTCCGTTGATGTGATTTCTCTTATGTGCACAATGTTTGCAATATTGGATTGGCGCCTACTCTTGTGCATATCGGTGTCGTTATCGCTGATTTTTTCGTCTTTGCAGATATTATGGAGCCTTTCCGCTAAAATTCGAGAGTTTTTGAAAAAAACCTCCATCTGCGGCAGGTAATTGCGGCGCCATTCTGCGTAAAAAGATCTCAACACGTTAAATTCATGATATGTGTAGTATGCAAGTCGTGCGGCTATCTCGTCAATTCGTCTTTCAAAATCCTCAAATTTCGGATATTTTTCCACGAGTTCGACTAGCAAAAATCGACTTTTAGAATTGGAATACATATTATCTTCAGGATCGAAATTTCTAAATCTATCTTCGGCACGCTGATAATCTAATGTGAAACGGTCAATTATATCTGCAACATTATTCTGTATTGTTGTCATAGATGATGCCAATGTTCTCAGATAAAATGCCGCCAGATGAACGATTTGCTCCAGCCTTTTTCTTTCGATCGTTGTATTTTTTACGGCGTTTCTTACGGCATCAAATATAATGATCCCTTCGCGATCAGTTCCAGGAGCTATCCAAGTAAATGGATCTTTATTCCCGCAAGTGAGGGCGCCTAACGCATTAATAGCTCTAAATGGAGATGATGTTTTTTCTAAAAACGAATCTTTTAAAGTGCCATAATCGATGTAGCCAAACAATTCAGAACAAGCGGTTCTATAATAGAGTTCTGTATATTTATTATAGCGGTTATCGTTGACAACATATTCTATGTTTTCTGTAATCACGTATCTGTGCGAAGACGATATCCCGTCATTTGGCTCATCATGCCAATCGTTTTTGGCATCATCTTTTGCTTGAATATCCTTCAGAATTTCAATTGCTCTTGTTTTGTATTGATCATATGATTTTCTGTCATTGGCGACTATTTCAGCTTTTGCCTTTTCAATTTCTCTGGATAATAGAAGAACCTGATTGCAGTTCAATCTCAGACCTTTCATAGGTGCGTGCAAATCATTGACACGTTTCTGGTATTCATCATAACCACTGCTGCATGAGTTGATTTTATCGAGCTCCCTGTTCAATCGTTTGTTGTCTTTGCCATAGAACTCGCATATAATTTTCACTCTTTTCAATCTTTTTCTTGAGTAAAAGCTCGTTTCTTCCCGAAAGAGACCAATGCATATGTCTTTGATTTTCTGCATATCCTCCGTCATTTGTGTTTCTGCAATGTAATCTTCCTGAGGTTGTACTTTTTCGCTTTCACAGCCAATTAGTAGTATGCATGAGAGGCACAATAAAACTATTTTCATAACTTCCCTCTCATGCGACGCAAGTATATTTCCCTCATCTTCATAAATCTATTTTTATATGCCTCTTTTATCTTTTCTTGTGAATCTATTGGATGATTCGGCAGAAGAATTTTTGGTAGTCCAATCGATGTAATTTCTCTTATGGTTGCGATGCTATACCAAGTATCTCCGTATCCGTCTATATTATAGAGCCTTTCTGCTAAAATCCGAGAGTTTTTGAAAAATTCGTCCACCTGTGACAGATGATTGCGGCGCCACTCGGCATACAAAGATCGTGCGGTGTTAGCTTCATAATAAAGGCGATGGGCAAGTCTAGCGGATAATGCATCGATTTGTTTCTCGAAATCCTCGAGCTTTGGATATTTCCTCACGACTTCAACTGCTGCACATCCATATTCAGAGAAGCCCAACCTCTCCTGCTCGTACTGCAAATTTGAGGTGTAATGATCGATTCTATCCGCAGCATCGCACAGTATGTTTCCAACGCCTGACGTCAACGATTCTAGATGACTCGCCGCCAATCCAACGATTCCTGCCAGTTCTTTTCTTTCGAGTGCTGTGTTCTTCACTGCATTTTTTACATCATCAAATATTTTTATTCGCTCGGGAACAACTTCCATATCCAAAGCTATTTCTTCAAGTGCCATCGACACATCTGGGAAATAATACGAATCGTATACGGCGTATTTTTCATCTTTTCCTTCTAGCGGAGAGGTCGTCTTTTGCAGAAACGAATCTTTTAGCAAGCCATCGGCAATTAACTGAAATAGCATAGGAGCTGAATTGAATAAATCGAGCTCATTACACCTGTCACAGTCGGGGATATAGTTAATTTTTCTGCGAATTTCCGAAACATTAGAATGGGATATTCCGTCCATGGGCTTATCCAAAAAATCGTCTTGAGCTACTTCTTTCGCATGAATATCCCGCAGAATTTCCTTTGCTCTCGCTTTGTACGAGACGTATGGTTTCATATTGTCGGCGAATATTTCGGTAAGTGCCTTGTTGATTTCTCTAGTCAATGGCAGTACCTGATTGTAGTCTAATTTCAGCTCCAGGTGAGATGCCTTTAGCTCTTCCTGTATTTCGTTTTGTATTTTACGAAAAACAATATAGAGTCTATCGTCTTTCTCATTTTTGCTAAGCTCATCATTTAACTTTTTATTGTCTTTACCGTAAAGTTTGCATATGAGCTTCACCGATCTTGAACGCTCTTCTGAAGAATCCGCCATCTTCTTTTTGAATTTATTGACAATGATATTCCTGATCTTCAGCATATCCTCCGTCATTTTTGTTTCCGCAAGAGTGCTTGCAGCACACGCATTTATTTTAGTTTCAGCGTCGAAGGTAGCGCTTGCACACGGTTCAGAAGCTCGCGATAGCATTAATGTGTCCAGCTTCAAGTTGGTCAAGCTGATTAAGCTGGCTCTTACTTTCATAAATCTACTTTTATAAGCTTCTTTTATTTTCTGTATGGAATCTATGGGCTTATTCGGTAGCGAAAGCATTTTCTTTTGTCCAATGGATGTAATGTCTTCTATGACCGAAATATTTTTGATGCTTTTTTTATAATCGCCATCGCTGATTTTTTCGTCTTTGTAGAGACTACGGAGCCTTTCCGCTAAAATCCTCGAGTTTTTGAACAGCTCATCCATCTGCGATAGATAGCTGCGACGCCATTCCATGTATAGAGAGCGTGCGATACTAGCTTCATGATAGACGTAATAGGCAAGTCTTGTGGATAGTGCATCAATTTGCCTCTCGAAATCCTCAAGTTTCGGATGTTTTTCTATGAGTTTAATGATCTGATGTTTGGGAGAAAAGCATGATGTATGGTTCAATTTCTCCTTGTGATAGAGCCAATCTAACGTGTAATGATCGAGTCTATCGGCGATGTCACACAGAATATTCCTGACATGTGGAGACAGCCTCCGTAAATAGGACTGCGCAAATTCAACGAGTTGCTCAAGTTCTTTTCTTTCGATGACTGGTTTTTTTACGGCATTTCTCAGAACTTCAAATATCATAACACCTTCGTCGCTAGTTTCCGGAGTCATTTTGCCTATCGATAATGATATTTCTGGAAAAAATGCCGTTCCTGCCCCAGATTCCAACAAAGTGCTGAATTCGCCTTTTCCTTCCAGCGGAGACACAGTCTTTTCCAGAAAGGAATCTCTTAGCACACCATCGAAAATCAATCGAAATAACAACGGTACAGAATTTAATGCACCGAATTCATTGTATCTGTTGTTGCCGGTGATATATTCCAAACTTGCATTAATCTTCCAGGCATTAGAAGGAGATATTCCTTTCGGAATCTCACGGCCATATTTTGCTTTGGCATCTTTTTTCCGAATATCCTCTAAAATGTCCTTTGCTTTCGTTTTGTGGGAAGCATATAGTTTCATGTCGTCGGCGACTATTTCAGCCAGTGCTTTTTCAATCTCTTTGGCCAAGGACAGAATTTGATCGTAGTCTAATCTCAGGCCTTTTAGAGCAGCCTCTAGCTCTTTGCGTTGCTTTTCATTCACTACTCTATTGAATATTTCGTAAATATTACGGATGCTGTCGCTTTTATCGAGCTCACTGTCCAGCTGCTTGTTATTCTTGCCATAGAGCTCGCATATGACTTTTACTTCGGAGAAGATGCGTGTCTCCTCTCTGAATTTACTAACGAAAATATTCTTGATTTTCTGCATATCTTCAGTCATTGCAGTTTCCATTAAAAAGCTATCCTCTTGAGATGTTTTTTTGCTTTCACATCCGATTAACAACATGCACAACATGCAACATAAAATTATTCTCACATTTCTTCTCGACAAAATAATACAATATAACTATAGCCTAACTGTGTTAATAAAAAGTTAATTTACTGAAAAAAATCTACATCTTTTTTTAACTTTTTATAGTTTATAATGGAAAAATGCAATGATGGGATGGTTTCATGAAAAATCTTTTTTTAATTTTATTGTTTTTCCTCTGTGGTTGTTCTCAGATGGAGAATGTAGCCGAAAATGATCCCAATAGTATTGTTGCCCGTCACAAGGCGTATGTTCGTCTCATCGAGTTACTGGAGCAAAGTGCAAAAAACGGAATGTCAAAAGAGCAGATGGATAAGATTCTCGATGTATATGAAAGCGAATTGTTTTATGGAGTATGTTTTACGGGACCTAAACAGTTTATGGCATGCGTAAAAGCATATCAGGATCTTTCGCAACTTGTGAAAAGTTGGCCAAAAGAAAACGCAGAATACAAGAATGTTGTTGAGGATTTCGAATGGATGCAGGAAAAGCTTCTTGGAACTCTAAAAATGCTAAAAACAATTGCATTTAGCGACAATAACGGGAAATATGTGGTCAGCGATTTTTTGGAGTATACCTATGCGAATTACTTTACCTATCTTTTTATCAGATGTCCGGATTTTTTTAATAAACGTATAGCCGAATCAATCAGAAAAGGAGCATTCTCTCCGGCTATTGCTTTTGCGTTATACGCAAAGTTATTTGATTCGAAATCTCGGCATTATGAAGTACCGGACGTGGCAGTCTTGTCCGGCAATAATTTCTCAGGACACATATTATTGGTCGTTCCACCTGGATGCTGTAATAATTTGTATGTTGATACATTCTATGCCAATAAAAATGGGATCATTGAAAAGGTTTGCATTAGAGAAAGTGATAGCTCCTACATGGTCAGTGAAAACTGTTTTTCTACTGATTACGGTGCTGACTATAAATTTTTCTATACATGGAATCCGAACAATGAGACAATTACGTTTCGTAAGATTGATCAGAGTCAGACAAAAACAGAAGGTCTTGATTGCGAAAAAGATTTTAAATTTATTCCAGAAAAAAAGCAGTGGATTCTTCATGAATCGCGAAAAGTGCCGTATCCATATAAAGGCAAGTAAAAATGAATATGTTTGCGTATCCATTTTTACAATGCGCTCATTTCAAGCCATATTTCGCCGCCATGAATTTTCCATAAACATCGTTGTCTTCTTCAAAATATACCGGATGAACTATGTAGGAAATATATCCGACAATCTCGTCTTGCGGATCATTTTTTCTCAAAAAATACATCCCTCCATTTTCCTTATTGAAATATATAGCTTTGGTGATTCTAAAATATGTCGCATTATCACTTATGCAGGTTAATTTCTTTGTTCCCACATGTTTAATTGGATCGGGATGGAGAAAACCAAGCCACTCATATATATCGTCCTTATCTTCCTTAAAAACCAAATCTTTTTTGCGACCAGTAAATGCAATGATTACTCCCTGTTTTGTAAAAAGTTTTATCTCGTAACACCAAGGATGCGCTTGACACAAGTCACGCACTATATGGGACATTTCCCCCTCTACGATATCAGCATAAATAGGTTTACCATTTTGAAGTTCCTCGATTTCCAGTTCGCGTTTAACAAGTCCCGGAAGGTCTCTCTTTCTCTTATTTTCAGCTAAAATGTAGTCTGCGATAAATGAATAAACTTCCCACATATTGCCTATCGGTGAAACGCAATGTTTTATCTCAGGAACGTCTTGAGGTGGCTTCGATGTTCCAGCAAGTAATGTATCTGCACTTAAAACTGCGAAAACGATCAGAATCTTAAATAAATTTCGCATTCATTCTTCTCCAAAACTTCCGGAATGTTACCATAGAAAAACTGAAACGAGAATGGTATTATACGCCATGTATTAGCAGAGAAAAAAAATGCAAATCCCATATATCATGATAACTGCTCTTTTTCTATATGGATGCTCGACAAAAGCTCCTGAAAACACAGCTCCTACCAAAGAAATAGCTATCGACAATATTCAAAAGGCTTTGGAAAA